>DNPQ01000570.1 GCA_003501335.1 Bacillota bacterium | reverse complement strand
TTTGTCCCTGTCCTTTACTCTATCCCGGATGAATGAAGGAGAGACCGGGAACCATGGGTTCCTGGCGGCCTTTTGGTGACTTTTTGGCCGCTCCAAAAGCCACTCAGCCGGTGAAAGCCGTGGACAAGAAGAATCGGCATTCATTTTATCCCAAAATAAAATCACAAACAAAAATTAGCCATCATTCTCTTAAACTAATAATTCTTATTTAAATAAGTTTTGATTTTTGAAGGCATCCTTCAATGTCCTTCACATCGATCAACATATACACCCTATCATTACACACATATCAAATAAAAGATATATAGATAGAAAGAAGGCAAGTCCCATGAAACCCATTTTGGAAGACTTATATCTCGGCCGCCTATACCCGTTGGAACAAATCGTCCCCCAAAATCCGGAATACCACTCCGTAAACCAGAAAAAATCCGACCTCATGGAAATATTGGAAACCAAACTGTCGGCGGAAGATTATCAAACGCTGGAAGAGATTTTGGAATTGGATTGCGATGCAAGTGTGATGGAAGCATTCGCTTCCTTTGAATGTGGTGTTAAGCTCGGCGTGTTGCTGATGCTGGAAGTGATGGATATAAAATAAAAGGGAAAAGAGACCTCAAAAAATTTTTGGCTATAACCAAAATATAAAGGTTTGAAAATGTGACATTAACAAAAATTGAAAGGCGAAAAGGGTTTTAACTTCAAACTTCAAACTTCTAAAACTGTGCATCGAACTGCTGGACCATGTAATAACGGGGGAGAGGAATTACGTGAGCTTGAAAGAGAAGGGGTTTTTGTAGAAGAACGCATAATTCAAGCAAAAATTTGTCAACCCTCCAACTTGCTTCCTCCCTCGGAGGGAGGAACGAAAGCGCTTTAAGTATGTTCCTTTAAAACTTCTCGTGGGAAATATATTGGATAAATTACTGCTACTTATCAGAGTGTATTTATGGAGTGAAGATTTATTGACCGAACCAATACTTACAGATTCACAGTTCGTTTCTCCCTTTAGGGAGAAAGTGCGCCTCCATGGAGGCGAAGAATGAGGATTGGCTTCGATGAACGTATCATTTGGCCTTTCACGGGGGGAGGCTTTTCCGTGCCGTTTGGTTCAGGATGAACATGGCGTTCGCGTTCGGAAGGAACATTGCCAGTCAGAATGCCACGGACGGCGGCGGCATTCATAAACCCAGGATGAATGAAGGAGGGCCCGGGAACCATGGTTCCCGGGCGGCTCTTGCAGTTCGTGGACAAGAAAAATCGGCATTCATTTAGTGCCGATAAAATTCTTGCCAACAAAGAAATATCATTTATCACTTTCATAATCTAAATTTTTGGCAAACCATTTTTTGTTTTTTGGAGGCCTCCTGCAATGTCCTTCACATCGATCAACATCCACACCCTCAAACAAATCCGTACCCATCACCACCGTTACGACCTCGAAGACTATTCAATCACTACACCTCTGCTCTGCTTGGCTCCTTAAGAACATATCGGTTTTAACCGATAAGCTTTATCACAGCAACGGGTTTCCAACCCGTTGATTGAGTTCAAAGCAAAGCTCCAAATGAGTTTGAAAAGTTCTAATGGTGACCATTGTTCCAATAGGCACTAAGCGGGAAAGTTCGAGCACATCTGGGTTGTACATTCTTATGCATCCCTTGGATACTTGCTTACCGATTGACCCGGGGTCGTTCGTTCCATGAATGCCATAATGAGGTTTATCCAATCCCATCCACATCGCTCCGAACGGTCCTCCGGGGTTAGGGGCTTTATTAATAATCCGGAATGTGCCGGATGGAGTCGCAGTCAAAATCTTTCCAATTCCAACGGGATATCCTCTAACAACGCGATTGTTCTCTAATAAATAGAGCTGGCGTTGATTCAAGGAAACGATTATCGAATATGCCATTCACCATCACCCATCTTTATAATATTCCTGGCTTATGAAAGGGTCTCGGGGAATTCATGTAGAAAGGCCATTTTTTTTACAAACAGATAGGAAAAGAAGACCGGCTTATTGAAGATAATTCATTGCTTGCTATCTCTAGAATATGCAGAGCTGATTCAATGAAAGGTGTGATACTATGCAATGCAATGAATTTAAATTAGAACGGTATTTTGCCAAATATGAATTTAATGTGCAATACTTACTCAGCGCCTCCGATTGCGAGAGCTTGACGATTGCCGAGTTACTGGAATATGCCGATGCACAAGGTAAAGCAATGTGGAAGGATTTAAAGCTGGGTTATACCGATTCCACCGGCCATCCGGCCTTACGGGAAGAGATAGCCAGGCTGTATCAGAAAATATCAGTGAATGACATTTTAGTCATCACCCCGGAGGAAGGTATTTTGATTGCCCTCAATTGCATACTGAAACCGGGTGATGGAGTGATTGCCATCGATCCGGCCTATCAATCATTACAGGAAATACCCCGGACTTTAGGATGCAAGGTGACAAGTTGGCCTCTGGAGGCAGGGGATGGCCAGTGGCTGCTGGATCTTAATAAGCTGGAAAGTTCTATCGACAGCCAGACAAAACTGTTAATCATTAACTTTCCCCATAATCCGACCGGTTTTTTACCATCCCGGGAGCTTCTGACGGAAATTGTCAATCTGGCGCGGCAAAAAGGCCTTTATATCTTATCCGATGAGATGTATTGGTGGTCCGAACATGAAGCCGCCGATCATTTGCCGGCTGTCGCCGATCTTTATGAAAAAGGCCTTTCGTTGTTCGGCATGTCGAAAACCTTCGGCCTTCCCGGCTTGCGCATCGGCTGGCTGGCCTCTCAAGATCAAACATTGATCAAGCAATGCTGTGGTTTCAAGGATTATACTACTATCTGTAGCAGCGCTCCCAGTGAAGTGTTGGCTATTATCGGTTTAAGGGCTAAAGAACAATTAATCTCCCGCAGCCTTTCGCTGATTCTCCAAAATAAACAGCTAGCCGGTGATTTTTTTGGAAGGTTTCCTGAGATTTTCCGGTGGTTGGCCCCCAAGGCGGGGTCAACAGCTTTCCCTGAGCTGATTGCCGGTATTCCGGTAGATAAGTTCTGTGAAGATGTCGTATTGAAAATGAACCTGATGATCCTGCCGGGGACAGTTTTTGATTTTACCGGAAACCATTTCCGGGTGGG
>DNPQ01000469.1 GCA_003501335.1 Bacillota bacterium | reverse complement strand
CGAAAAATATATTATAAAAATGTTAATGATAGATAACGTTTTCTATTGGATTGATCGAGAGATCGGGTTGGGGGTTCGTAGTGTGAATAAAATTACCATTAAAGAAGTGGCTGAAAAGGCCAATGTATCAGTATCTACGGTTTCGAGGGTATTAAATAACAATTATCCGGTCAGTGATAGGGTCCGGGAAGAAGTTCTTCAATGTATGAAAGATTTAAATTATCAACCGAATGGAATCGCCAGGAGTTTAAAGAATCAAAAAACCCATATGATCGGTTTTGTAGTTGCGGATATCTCTAATCCTTTTTTTATGCAGATTGCCAAAGCCATGGAGAGTGTAATCAGTAATGAGGATAATAATCTGGTCTTTTGTAGTAGTGATGGAATTCCGCATAAAGAGCAGAGACTGCTGGAGCTGTTGAATGAAAAAAGAGTCGAAGCGATTGTAGTTGCTTCTTCCGATCCCACGGGGTCTTATATCAAACAATTGGTGGAGCAAGGAATGCCGGTAGTTTTGATTGACCGAAAGATCCCGGGTATCAATACTGATGTAATCGTTGAAGATAACTTTAATGCCGCTTACCGTCTTACTGAGTATTTGATTAAAAATGGACATCAAAAAATCGCCATCATTAATGTGTCTTTAGCCATTAGTGTTGGCATGGAGAGGTTTGACGGATTTAAAGAAGCTTTAAAACATTATGGGTTGGCAATGAGTGATCATTATGTCTTACAAGGTGGGTTTCAGCGGCAAGATGCTTGCGCGGCAGTAAAAAAAATGATCAGCGAAAATGAAAATGATTTACCGACTGCTTTATTTTGTTCCAATAATATCATGGCTGAGGGTGCTATTATCGCTCTTCGTGAATTAGGTCTGAAAATACCGGATGATATTTCCTTGGTTTCTTTTGGAACGAAAGACTTGCTGGAATTGATTGACCCCAAGCTTACTATCGCCGCTCAAAATACTTATGCGTTGGGAAGTAAGGCTGGCCAGATTATTTTGGAGAGGCTCAACAGCCATTCTCTATATGATTATAAAGAATATGTAATTGTCTCTGAAATGATAATCAGAGATTCCGTTAAGGCAATATAATTTTTTTTGATATAGAAAACGTTCTCTATAGGTTTACGATAAAGGAAGGGGTATGATACATGTCTAAGGATAAACAACAATTACGGCTACAGGCAAAAAATAATTTATTCTCTATGGGAAACGTGAGTAATGGGATTATGTATTTAGTATCATTTGGTGTGATATTACTGTTATGGAGCTTGGTTTCTGCATTTCCCGAAGTAAGTACGGTCATTGCTAGTCCGGTTAAGGTTTTTAAAGCCCTAATTACTGACGTCGCCAACGGTAAACTCTTGGTTAACATCAAAGTCAGTTTAATTCGAGTTTTCGGTGGCTTTATACTAGGAGTAATTGCCTCTATCCCTGTGGCTTTTTTACTTGGCTGGTATCAACCGTTCCGCAGAATTGTCGAGCCATGGATCCAATTTTTTCGGACCATCCCGCCTATCGCTCTTATTCCACTTGTTATAGTAATATTTGGTATTGGAACCTCTGCTAAAATTGCGATAATCTTTTTCGCCGTTTTTCTGGTGATGGTGGTGACCATCTACCAGGGTGTTAGAAATGTGGACGTCACCTTAATCAAAGCTGCTAAAGTACTTGATGCCAACGATAAGGACCTTTTTTTGAATGTGGTTGTGCCTGCTTCTTTTCCCTATATTTTGGTTGGAGTCAGACTAGGGTTGGCTACAGCATTAACAACGCTTGTCGCTGCAGAACTCACTGGAGCTTCTCAAGGATTAGGAAACATGATCCAGGAAGCGGCTTTGACTTTTAACATGGATGAAGTCATTTTAGGAATCATCATCATTGGGGTAATCGGTTTTATCTTGGATAAAATTGTATTATTTCTTGAGCGAAAATTAACAGGATGGCAGGAGGTGCATAATCGTTGATACGTGAATGTGAAAATTCAAACATTGAGATTGAAATAAAAGATGTCAGCAAAGTCTATGAAGGCCGAACTGGCTCTAGCGTAGCTTTAGAGACGGTAAACCTTGATCTGATGCATAATGAATTTGTAACTGTAGTCGGCCCCAGCGGTTGTGGGAAGACGACATTGCTCAATATTATTGCCGGTTTACTGGAACCTAGCACCGGTTATGTGAAAATCGGCGGAAACGTCGTAACTGGGCCTGGAAAGGGTAAAGGGGTCGTATTTCAGCAGTATGCTTTGTTCCCGTGGATGACAGTCCTTAAAAATGTGGAATTTGGTCTCAAGTTGAAACACGTCCCTAAGAAAGAACGTACTGCAATTGCCGAAAGTTATATTAAGTTGGTTGGGTTGAAAGATTTTTGTAATGCTTATCCCAAAGAACTATCAGGGGGAATGAAACAACGAGTCGCCATTGCTAGGGCCTATGCCTCAAAACCATCGGTATTGCTATTGGATGAACCCTTTGGAGCATTAGATGCCCAGACTCGTGCTCAGTTGCAGGAAAATCTTTTAAATACGTGGGCTCAAGAAAAGAAAACCTGTTTTTTTATTACGCATGATGTTGAAGAAGCAGTATTGCTAGCTCAACGAGTCATTTTAATGAGTGCTAGGCCGGGGAGGATCAAAGAGATCATTAATATTGACTTGCCTTATCCCAGAACCCAGCAACTTAAATTAACCCGGGAATTTAATGAAATTAAAAACCTCTTGTGGTCAAAGGTTTATGAAGAATATCTGGACCATATAAAGTAAAGCTGGAGCGGCACCAAAATATTGAATCAACTCATCGGCTTGGGCTGGTGTTTGATTAATAAACGAGCAAACAGGAAGGGTGGTTGTAATGAAGAAAGGTAAGTTATGGATGGGTGGTAAAATTTTGTTTCTGATTTTGTTGGTTACTTGTATGACGGGGATCGTGGAAGGACGCGACAATAACAAGATAGTCGAAAAGCAGCAGCCTAAAGATGTAATTCACCTTAAGGTTGCTTATCAACCACATTTAGTTGCGTTAGGGGCGATTTTGGCAGCAGAGAAGCAGGGCTATTTTAAACAAGAAAATCTTGAAGTAGAAATGGTGAAATTTCTTTCCGGACCACCAGCACTTGCGGCAATGATTTCCGGTGATATCGACATCGGTTACCTGGGGGTGGGGGCGCACATATTCGGACCCAAGGGGCAATGCGTGATGCTAACCATGGACAGCACCGACTTGAGCAGTGAAATCATGGTCACCAAAAAATCCGGGATCAAGTCTATCAAAGATCTGAAAGGAAAGACCATAGGGATCACCAAAGGGACAACCTCGGAATTGTTTTTGAGTTTGGCTTTAAAACGTGCGAAAATTGATCCTTCTAAAGTAAATATCGTCAATATGGATGCTGCCGGAAAAGTAGCTGCCTTTATGAGCAATAAAATCGATGGTATTTCCATTGAGTCACCGTATACGGATCAGATCCGGAAAAATGATCCGGACAATACGGTAACTATTCAGACTTCGAAAGATTTTTTACCGAAAGCGGTTTTTCCGAATAGTTGGATTGCTACGCCAAGATTTCTAGAAAGCCAAAAGAATCAGGAGGCAACTGTCAGATTTTTAAAGTGTTTGCTGAAGGGTCAGCAATATCGGATTAAGCATATGAATGAAACTGTAAGTCTGGTTGCTGATTATTTACAGCAGCCCAAGGACATCATTGGTTCTTTAGTTGAGAAGACCAATTTCATGGATAATCATACGGTAGAGAAAATATTTTCTAACGGAACCGCGTTGAAATGGTATGGAGCGCAAGAAAGAATGTTTATAGATGCTGGTTTACTTGATAAGTTCGTACCGGCTAAAGAGTTTGTTAAGCCCCAATATTTAATGGAGGCCTTTAAAGAGCTGCAGTTGGAAAATAAAAACTAACTGCGAATGGGATTTTATTTGATGGATTAGGGAGAGGCAACACTAAATTCTCCCTAATCCATCTCTGTTTGAACTGCAGAGGATAGGAGTTAAGGAATGAAATTCATAGACGATCAGCAGTTTATGGAATTGCTCCAGAATGGGTTTTTAACGGATGAAGTTCTTCCCAAATCGCTAACCTTCATTGAAGATCAGCTTTTGACTACCGTGAACGGAAAAGATATTTTGTTGGATATCTATTATCGGGAGAAAAGTCCGGTTTTAGATCGGCCTGCAGTTATTTTTTTGCATGGTGGGGGATTCTGGAGCGGGGACAAACGGCAATTTTGGCGACAAGCGGCATTTTTGGCCCTAAAATATAATATTTTTGCTATTTCAGTCAATTATCGTTTGAGCGGGGATGCTCCTTTTCCAGCGGCACTATCTGATGTGAAATGTGTAATTCGTTGGGTAAGGTCGATGGGCTCCACCTATCATATTCACCCTCAAAAGATTGCTTTAATGGGTGGTTCCCCTGGAGGTCATCTCGCAGCCTTGGCAGGAGTGACGAATGGGGTTCAGGCATATGAAGGCGGTGGCGGGTACGATGACTTTGCAAGCAATGTGAATTTGGCAATCATTTTTAATGGAATTTTGGATTTTTTCAGCTATCTGGAAACTGCTCCGAGTGAAAAAAACTATGTTCGACAATATTTGGGCGGAACTCCGGAAGAGATTCCAGAAATATACCGGGAAGCTTCGCCACTTTTGCGAGTGGGCCCGGCCGCTCCTCCGATGCTTCTGTTACATGGCAAGGATGATTTGGTGATTCCATGGGGAAAATCGGCCCAAATGGCTGAAAAGCTTAATAAACAAGGTATTTCATCGGAAATAGAAATCTATGAAGGAAAAGGGCACGGCTGGTTCAACCAGCTCCCGGATGTGATGAAAACGTTGAAACGGATCGAACCGTTTATCGTGAGACAGTTTTGTTTATATAAGGAGGGTCAACAATGGCTTTAGTAAAGCCGGGAATACTTTTTCAAAAAGCCTATCAAGAGGGCTATGCTTTAGGAGCGTTTAATGTTTTCAATTTGGAAAGCGTACAAGCGGTTTTGAGAGCCGCCCAAATGGAGAGATCGGCAGTCATTGTGCAGGTGTCGATGGGTGCTCGAAAATATGTGGGAGATTTAGATATTTTTTTGAGACTGCTTAAAATGATGGCAGAACCTCTCGAAGTTCCTGTATGCATTCATCATGATCACTGTACTGATTTTGAAATATGCAAGCAGAGTATTGATGCGGGGTTTTCTTCAATTATGATCGATGGTTCGAAGCTAACTTTTAAGGAGAATATTCGATTGGTCAGAAAGGTAGCTGATTATGCCCATGAAAAGGGAGTCTGGGTAGAGGCCGAACTGGGAAGTTTACCCGGGTTTGAAGATGATTTTTTTTCTGAAGACAATCAGTATACCAATCCCGACGATGTAGGCGAGTTTGTCCGGGAAAGCACCTGTGATTCGTTAGCGGTTGCGGTAGGTACTTCCCATGGCGGTGTTAAGGCAGATCAAGATCTGAAAATTGATATGGAGCGGTTGCAAAAGATCTCCAATAATTTGCCAGGGTTTCCTTTGGTCTTACATGGAGGGGCTTCAATCACATCAAGCTATATCGATACGATCAATCACTATGGCGGAAAAGTGGAGTACATGAAGAATGTGCCCGAACCTTTAATTAGAGAAACGGTTAAATTGGGCGTTTGCAAAGTAAATATGGATGTAGATAATTTTAATGCTTATACTGCGGCAATTCGGCGTTATATGACCGAAAATCCGGCGATCTATGATCCACGAAAATATACGGCGGTAGGTAGGGACGCTTTTATGAATGAGGTACGGCATAAGATGAGCGAGGTTATTCTAAGTTCAGGACGCTATAAGGCATCAGATTATGCTAAAGATTTAGGAAAAAGCATAAGGACTGTGGACCATGATTAGGAGTATCTGCTTGAATCCGGTGATTGACAGAGTTTATTTTATTAATCAATTTAAGGCGGGTCAATTATACCGAGACAACCGTCCGGCTATTTGTACCGGTGGCAAGGGTATCAATGTCGCTAAAGTTTTAGCACAATTGGGGGAAGCCTGTACAGTTTATGGATTTATCGGGGGAAGCTCCGGTGAAAGAGTCAAGACAGAAATCATTTTATTAGGTATCCAGCAGAAGTTTATTGAGATTGGTGGCGACACCCGAACTACTATTAATATTATTGATCATGATCAAGATATTGAAACGGAGATTCTCGAGGTGGGGCCTACGGCCGATGACGGGGCAATTCAAAATTTAATCGGGCAATTGAATCGTGATATTGTCAGCGGAGATATCGTCATTTGTTCTGGGGCGATTATTCCAGGGGCAGATTTATCGATTTATCAAACCATCAGTAAAATTTGCGAGGCGAAGCAAGCCTTTTGTTTTTTAGACACCTTTGGCGAAACGTTTCAACATTCCCTTCCTGGCCACTATTATTTTGCAAAACCAAATTGGCGGGAATTTATAGAATACACCGGAATGGTTTTTGAAGAATTTGATGAGGATGCTATCGTGAAATCGGCTGGAAAGCTGATTGATCATGGTTTAGAAAATTTAATGATTTCGATGGGCAAGAATGGAGCAATACTGATCAATCAAACTGCAATGCTGAGAGCTAGGCTTCCTGTGGTTAGCAATCAGTCTTCTATTGGCTCGGGGGATGCAAGTGTAGCAGGATTTGCCGTTGGTATCCACCGTGGATGGGACATCGAGGAATCGTTTTGCCTGTCTATGGCTTGCGGTATCTCCAATGCGATGCATCGGGAAGTCGGATTTGTTGATTTGCAAGAGGTTAACGAGTTAAAAAGCCGAATTGAACTGACTTCGAGGGCTGTTCAAAAATAGTAACAAATGGGCGGCTTACAATGATCACGATTTTGATATTTTAAGTTTAAATGATATTCTGCCAAGTAGTTATCCATCCCGGCTTAGCCGGGACAAGCGAAAGGACGAAAAATTACACCACGAAGGTCACGAAGATTAAAGTTTTTTTGTTTTTCTTCGTAAACTTCGTGTAATTCGTGGTTGAAATTAAAATTTGATTTATCAATAGCCCCATTCGATCGCGACGGCTGTCGAATAAACATACTGGCATGCATTGAAGGATGGGTTTGGTTTAAGGAATGGGCGGGGAATGATTAGGTTAAGGGGTCAACCGAGACCGAAGTCTCCGGTTCCTGGATGGAAGGAAATTGAGGCCCGGTTTAGCTTAATTTTCCAGAAGCCTGACGGAACATACTTTACAGTATTACACTTCAGAAATCAGTACTTTTGACTTTAATTTGCAATTTCGTGACCCCAAAGAGAAACCGGTGTATGTCGCCGCTGATGACAAAGGAAAAGTCATTCTGCCAAAATTTTTCCGGAGATGGTCAATATATCAGCTTTACCTGCTGGCCGAGATAAACAGGGGCACTTTTAAGGAGTACCTTGAAATGCAGAAGGATGAACAGTTAATTTTACGATCGGATTTCAATCAATACCGTATGAATCAAAAGGGTGCAATGCCATTAAGCCGGATCTTTGATGGAAAGAATGTAACAGTACAGCCGGAGGATATGATATTCATTGAAAAGCCCTCGAGTTTGCTTGATGAAAAGGGGAATGAAATCCAGTCATTTTAAGTTTCATACACGAGTTATCATAAGGTTTCCCCCTATTTGCCATAAAGCAACAAGCCTTTTCATCCCCAAATTGGATTTTTAATGATAAAATTATTGCAATATAAGCATTGTGTAAATATATTTAATTATCGGATTATAATTAATAAAATAATTAATGCTGCTATAATAGCGTATATTAGGATAATATAAGAATATTTATAACTTGTTTACTGAATTGGCATAAGAATAATACATATTTGTCCGATAATATTAATATCGCGTTAATTGTTGGATTAACGTGAAAATTAATTGAAGGAGTGATTTTCTTAAATGTCAAAGAAGAAAGTAATGCTGTTGACCGCAATGGTCGCCATGCTGATCTTTTCGGTTGCCACCAGCGCGTTTGCTGCCAGTGCCTATTTTGATTATACCCTCGGCGGGAAGGATAAAGAGAATTACCCATTTGATCCGGCTGATCCAACTGCACCCACTTCATACAAAGCTGATCTGGATAATTATTTGCTTGGTGTAGAAATTCCGATCAATCAGTTCAAAGTGACGGCTGAATATTCAAAGGATAAAGCAAAAATTGATGGAGCCTCTCTTAAGAGCAATTATTATTTGCTAAAAGGTGGTTACCGTTTACTACAAAGCGATGTTTTTCAACTTTATGGTGATCTTTCTTATATCAGTATGAAATGGGATACTGATGATAATGAAAAGTATT
Source organism: Bacillota bacterium (assembly GCA_003501335.1). GTDB lineage: Bacteria > Bacillota > UBA4882 > UBA8346 > UBA8346 > UBA8346. The sequence continues at coordinate 869 of DNPQ01000469.1, read as the reverse complement.
CACCCATCATGATCGGTGTCGATGGCAAATATTCTATTGCTGGGAATATGTTTGTCAGCGGCAATCTCGACTACGCTGTCAGCGGAAAGGCAAAAGCTGATGGTTCTCCTGATACAGATACCGATTATATGGCTGCTAAAGTAAAATATACGTATCTCTTTACTGAAAAATTCGGTGCTGCTGTAGGCTATGACTGGTCGAATAGAAAAATTAAAGCTACTGAAGGCGATTACAAATACACCGACACCGGGTTTACTCTCGGCGTAACCTATAATTTCTAAGATAAGTGGAAAAGGGCCGTCCAAAAGTTTTGGACGGCTTTTTCTGTTGTACTGTCGACTTCAAAAAATGCATCCGGACAAAAAATGGACTTAACTTAAAAGTTAGGCTCTTTGAGTGTGTGAAATACTAACTTGATCAATGAAAATGGGATTCTAAATTTAAGAACTTTATTATAAATGTACATATAGGATAAATTGGGGAATGAACCAGGATTGGACAGATTAATCGGATTATTTTGAATGTCCACGATTTATTTAGGGTAAAATGTTATGGAGGCCTACTGGATGATTGGCGTGTTAAGGTAAATGGATAGGAAATTTATCAATATGCAGCCGGGCCGTTTGGGGTCCGGCTGAGAGGTGGTTTGTAACTGGTAGCACCGATTTTAAAATCCTTCCTATCCCGTTTAATCCGGCGCCTTCTCGAAAAGAAGGCGAGTAATCCTGGTTCAGACAGTGTTTTAGACAACATGGATACTCTAAATCTATCTTAAAAAATCCAGTTTACACAAAATAGTTGAACGATTCAGTATGTTTACCGAACGATTGTGCATGCATGCCGAACGACTCAGTATGTTCACTGAACGA
>DNPQ01000585.1 GCA_003501335.1 Bacillota bacterium | reverse complement strand
TTGCCTTTGCCCGTTATGGATACATCGATATTATGCGCCACGGTATCAGCGCTTTGCTCGCAATTTTCCACCATCTGCGGCACAGGCACGGACTGGCCCTCGGGAATGCAATTTAGGTTGTCTCCGGCAACATAAAAGCTTTCGTTACCAATACACCTGAGGTGTTTGTCCGTATTCAACCTGCCCCGGCGGTCGCAGGACACATTCTCCCCTGTCTTGACGGTCACACCAGCGCATTCGATGCCGCCCACCCAAATCACGGTACCGGTAGCATGCCGGCTTACATTTTCATTGCTGCTCAGGTCGATGTAATCCGCGCCAATCTCAGCGACCCGGGTATTGAGCAGCATGCTCACGCCCATCATCTCAAGGCGGCGCTGTATTTTTGCAGATAACTTTTCTGGAAGAGTCGGTACGGCGCGGGGAAGTAAGTCTACATTAAATAAAGATACTTCTTTCCTGTCTATCTCGAACCTGTCGCATAATATCGGCACGTATTCAGCAAGCTCGCCGGCCATTTCAACTCCTGTCAAACCTGCGCCGGCGATATGGAAGGTAAGCATCCGGCATTTTTCTAGCTCGTCGGTTTCCGAAGCAGCCTGCCTGAAGCGATTAAGTATGTGCTCCCTGAGCCTGATGGCGTCTTCGTAAGACCATAAAGATAGGGAATGCTCTTTTGCTCCCGGGATGCCGAAATAAGTCGGGCTCGAACCTGCCGCCATCACCAGATAGTCGTATTCATAAGACCCGTTTCTTCCGAGGACGGTTTTTTTGCCGAAATCGACGGACTCGACAAAGTCCTGGACGAATTGAACCTTTCGGCCTGCAAAGACCTTTCTGAAACTTATCCTGATGCTGTCCTCTTCGACCCTTCCCGCAGCGACCTCATGCAGCTCCGTAAGCATCGTATGAAACGGGTTTTTATCGATAAGGGTGACCGATGTACCGGCGTCCTTTTTAAATTTCTTTGCAAGCTTCTTTGCCGTAAGTACGCCTGCGTAGCCCCCTCCGATGATAACGATTCTATTCATTTTTATGATCATTCCTTTCGAAAACTAGTGATACGAAAAACCACTGTTTGCCACAGAGAACAGCACTTTATTTGTAAAAAAACACAAAATTATAACAAAATCATTATAGTATGAATAAATCTATAAGTCAATGCAACACAGGATGATACATGAAAGACCGTAAGAACTTGAATATTCCCAAGGTTGTCTATTGATATAATCTATCTAAAATGTAATAAAAGTAGAACCCATACTCCATTAAAATCAATATCAGCTACCATTGTTGTCAATCAAATATTGCTTGAATTAGAAAATGAAGTTATTGAAAGTGGAGAATCTCTTTTTTATGTCGCCCGCAGGAGGCGAAAAGAAGGTTAAAGCAAAAACTGTTACGTCGGCACAGAGCCAGATCATATCGTATCGAAGAATATCGGAGTTCATGATAATACTATTTACCAATGGATGAAATAACTTCGTTCTATCCATAACACTACCCCGCCAAGAAGGATCAAGCTAAATATCGCCATCATATCGGATTTGGATACTTTAAACCGAAAAGCCTCCAAATCGGCGCAATCCGTTTCATCAATCAATTTTTGAATCCGTTCAATCTCTTGAAATGATTGCAAAATTTGCGAGACAATAACATCGGCCATCCCTTCAATTTTACTCTTTAAGCTCCAGCGTTTTACCGTTCCGACCGGATCACGCCAATGGGTAACCATGTCACGGCTGCGCTTGATGGCACCCGGAAGCTCCGTCCGGATGCAGATCAAAATCTTTAAGTAGTCTCGCACCGGAACCCCGCACCTTTTTACCGGTGTAAGCAGCCTGTTCAACATCCCGGCGATCCGTCTAAAAGGGGTTGTATACATATAGATGCTAGCGATATGCCCCAATAAAATCAAACGGCCGAATTTCAAGGCAATCGCCTGAAAATGAATACTCTCCAATGAAAAGCTACCTGGATGAAGAAGAGCGCCGCAGATAGAAAAGATTAATCCGAACAGATAGGGGACAATCAGGGCAATGGATAAATAAAGCAGATTACGCAAGAGAATCCGGAAAGAAAGTCTTGAAAGAACAGTTACCAGAAGGATATATAACAAAATAACCGCCAAACTGAGCGGCATTTTACTCCAAAAAAGGATTATGGCTAATAAGATGACCAAGCCAGCTTTGATACCAGGGTCCATTTCGCCTATACTATTATGTTCTTTGGGCCTAACACTTTCGATAAAAGACACCCCTCTTTTTTATTCACGTAAAGTTTATAATCCTTCTAAAAAGCCTTTCTTTTTAAGCTGGCCGATGACCAGTTCGCAAATACTGCCGGTGAAAAACCCGGTAATCACTGCTGCAATCGCCAGAACCGGCAGATAGTAAAGGATTAGAGCTTCATGGAGCATCCAGGAGGCAACTGCCATCTGCCCGGTGTTATGAATAATAGCGCCGGCAATGCTGATCCCCTTGATACTAAAAACATTCGGCAGCTTTTTGTAGAGAAACCACATCCCAACAGCGCTTAGCAACCCGCCGGTCAGCCCGAATACCAACGCAAACAAACCTTTGCTCAAGAATGTGACTGCAACCGATCGCAATACCACAATAATTAAGGCGCTTTTCAGATCCAGAAAAACAATGGCGAGCATGGTCAATATATTAGCCAGGCCCAGTTTCACTCCGGGGACTGGAATCGGTAGCGGCAGCAATGCTTCCAAAAGGGAAATAACAATCGCATTGCAAACTAAAATGATCAGGACAGCCTGCCGTTTGGTATTGTTCATCGTTTCACCTCAAGTGAGAAATGCAATCGACCGGCCTTAGACTTCAATGTAAGACCGTGCTATCGGTATGATGAATGATTTATTTAAAAAAGCCGGATTACGAATTATATATTAAGTGTGTTTCCAGTCAAAAAATTGCCAATATCATTTAATTTCAATAATAACACAAATTGCCAAATTTTTTTAGATAATTTTTAAAAAAACAGCAAAAAAATAAGGTTTTGTGATTAATTTATACAATCACAAAACCTTATCAATATTATGGTGCCGGAGACCGGAATCGAACCGGTACGGTCTTTAGGACCGAGGGATTTTAAGTCCCTTGCGTCTGCCAGTTCCGCCACTTCGGCAAAACTTATTAAACTTTTTTTATATTGGAGGCGGCACCCAGATTTGAACTGGGGATAAAGGTTTTGCAGACCTCTGCCTTACCGCTTGGCTATGCCGCCTTTGAATACCCACATCTTCTGTTTGCCGCTTACGCTCATACCCATAAGTGCATCTACACCTTGAGTAAATTTTGACCCTTCAATGGAGGGTCATAAAATTCATTTATAATTATTATAACATAAATTTTTAAATTTGGAGCGGAAAACGAGATTCGAACTCGCGACCCTCGCCTTGGCAAGGCGATGCTCTACCACTGAGCTACTTCCGCTTATTTTTACCAGCAAACTTTAAAATTACCTTTTCTTCAATGGTGCCACGAGCCGGAATCGAACCAGCGACACGAGGATTTTCAGTCCTCTGCTCTACCGACTGAGCTATCGTGGCAACGAACATTAGCAATTATACAACTTTTTCATTAGTTCGTCAATACTTTTCTTTCGTAACACCGTCAATTTATTTTAAATGGCGGAGCCAACGGGACTCGAACCCGTGGTCTCCAGCGTGACAGGCTGGCGTGTTAAACCAACTACACCATGGCTCCAATTTAAAACAATGGTGGGAAATATAGGATTCGAACCTATGACCCCTTGCTTGTAAGGCAAGTGCTCTCACCAGCTGAGCTAATTTCCCAAAT
>DNPQ01000317.1:3644-4907 GCA_003501335.1 Bacillota bacterium | reverse complement strand
GCGGTTGTTCTGCCTATTTCTACCGAGGATGATTTTTACAGCAAGGAAAGAGTGGTGCGGTTAATGCCCCATTTCCATGAAAAAACTCTGAATAAGGATACCTTTGAAGGAAATATCGCAATTACACTTGGAAGAAATCTGGGAAAGTAATTCTTGATTGAATGCGGACAGTTGAGACTGTCTAAAAAGTACTTTCAAATCGAAAAGATATAACGATATAGTCAAGCGTTATTTACCCGTTATACGATATACTGTATATCTTATTCCTTTAAAAATTCTTTTGGGACAGCCTCGGTCGGCCGCTTCGATAAAAAACCTGGGGAGGAACGATATTATGAAAAGATTTGTAGCTATTGTATTGCTTGGCGTGTTGCTTGTATCTGCTGCGGCGTATGGCGAAAACAAGACTTATGTGCTTCGCACCTCAACCAATACGGCGCAAAACAGCACGATTGGAGAGGCGCTGGCTTATTTTGCAACCCAAGTCAATGCGAAATCCAAGAAACGGATTAACGTGACCGTAAACTATGGCTCCGAGCTTGGAAGCCAATCCGAACAGGTTGAAATGGCCACGACCGGCTCGTTGGATATGGTAGTGGCGGCGCCGGGCACGGGCCTGGGTGTCTGGGTCCCGCAGCTTGTCATGTTTGAATTCCCTTATCTATTCAAGGACAACGCTCAGTATCGCAGAGTACTGAAGGGCATGACCCCCGAAGTTTCCAGACTGGTGGCTTCTTATGGGTTTACTGCGGCTTCGGGACAATCCCAAGGCGCGCGCGACATGTTGACCATCAAGCCCGTAAAATCTCTGCAAGATATGAAAGGCTTGAAAATGCGCGGCCCCAACTCCATATATCTCACTATGTTCAATGATCTGGGCGCAGCGGGAACTACCACCGACTGGAATGACATCTATACTGCTTTGCAGACCAAAGTCATCGACGGCATGGAATCTTCACCAAGCGCCATCAATTCGATGAAATTCAATGAAGTGGCTCCTAATTTGACCGTCACCAACCATATCATCGCGTGCACATATTACTTCTTTAGTACCAAATGGCTGAATAGCCTACCTAAAGATCTACGGAAAGTAGTGCTGGATTGTGCGAATGACGCTGCCGTTTATCAGGCAAAAATTGATGACAAAGACGAGGCAAAGTCTTTGTCGGAAATGCAGGCTCAAGGACTTAAAGTGTGGAAACTCCATGACACTGACAAATGGGTCAAGGCTTGCTCCGGCATGCTGGCTCAATATCGCGCCAA
>DNPQ01000317.1:0-3290 GCA_003501335.1 Bacillota bacterium | reverse complement strand
GATCGGAAAGTTCATTTATTGCATGCAGAGAGGGATAAATTATGTTAAAAAAAATATATAATGTACTCGACCGGATCCGCATGGTCGCAATTGTTTCAGTGACGGCTTTCTTGATCCTTTTGTGTCTTGTTCAAATTATATTTCGATATTTCACGTTCATAGGAATAAGGCCGTTTGCCTGGGGAGACGAGGTCATGCGCCTTGCGGTGATATGGCCGGCATTTCTCGCCGCCAGCCTGGGGGCGAAGGAAGGCACGCATATCAGCGTGACTCACTTTATCAAAAAATACCTTCCGGAGAAGGGTACGAAGCTTGTTTTGAAAATTGCCAATGTGCTTGTTATTTTAGTCTTGGGCTATCTTGTTTATTTCGGGACTGAACGTACTGTGGCTAATATCCCGACCAGCCTGCAGAATCTGGACATGTCTATGGCCTGGTTTTACGCGGCAATTCCCGTGGGCTGCCTCTATCTTTTTATCGACTATACGCTGATTTTCATTTTCGGAAGGCATCCTTTTTCTATAAATTACATCAACCGGGATGATGATTTGCAGAAACAAGCGATGTTGTCCGGCAACTAAGATTCAACCGATAAGGAGGCAATCATGTTAATTGTAGGCTTGATATTTTTACTTTTATTATTCTTCATATTCTTGGGTTTCCCCATTTTTATGGCCCTAGCGATTACGGCAATCATCTGCGTCGTGTCGATGGGCGTTCCGTCCTCACTGGTTATTATCAAAATGTTCGGCAGCATCAATTCTTTGTCTCTGATGGCGATCCCGTTTTTCATTATCGCCGGTAACATTATGACTGAATCGAAGATCACCGACAAACTGGTGGATTTCTCCAATGCCATCGTAGGCCAGTTCAAAGGGGGACTGGGCCATGTCAATATCCTGGCGTCCATGTTTTTCGGCGGGATCCAGGGTTCCGGCGCGGCTGACGCTTCGGCAATCGGAGGCATGCTGATTCCGGCAATGAAAAAGCAAGGCTATGAGACCGAATACGCGGTGGCGCTTACCGCGGGAGCCTCGATGTTAAGCCCAATTATCCCGCCTAGCATTGCGATGATCCTCTATTCCTACTATACTGAAGTGCCGGTGGGAAAGCTTTTTATGAGCGGCATTCTGCCGGGTGTGGTCATCGGAGTTTTGATGATGGTGATCAACTCGGTATATTACAGGGTTCGTAACTATAACATACCGGTTGTTAAGTTTTCTTTTTGCAACCTTGGTCAACAATTTATCAAATCCATCGGGGCGTTGATTACGCCTCTGATTATCCTGAGCGGGATTGTTTTTGGTTTTGTAACCCCCACCGAATCCGGGGTACTGGCTATTTTGTACGGCCTTTTCTACGGCTTTTTCATATCGCGGGAGCTTAAGTTGAAAGCAATTCCGAGGATATTGACCAATTCTATGGTGACCACGGCTGTCGTGCTGGTGACCATCGCCGCTGCCGGAGTTCTGGGAAATGTGTTGGTGCGATTGCATTTCCAGGCAGATGTTGTTAATTTTGCGCTCAATGTAATCCAAAACCGCTATTTGGCAACCTTCTTTATCATGGCTGTTATGATCGTCCTAGGTTGCTTCCTTGACCCAACGGTGCTTATCGCCATGTTCGCGATTTCGATTTTGAACATTGGTAACGCGCTGGGCTTTGATCCAATTCAGTATGGCTTGATTATGATTATCATCATGCAGATGGGCGCCATTACGCCGCCGGTAGGAACGTTTCTGTTCATCAGTTGCGGCGTGGGACAGATACCGCTGGAGCGAAGCGTTAAGCCTTTGATACCCTTCATATTGGTCATCTTGCTCGTCGCCATCGTGATGCTTTTCATACCGGGTATAGCCACCTGGATTCCCTCGTTGATGGGGCATTTCTAGACCTAGATGGTAATAGACAAAAGCCTGGCTTATAATTTCAGCCAGGCTTTTGTCTATCTTGGTATCGATTCCGCCCTAGTATACATGCTTTTATCCTTGATGAACCCATGAGCTTAATTATGCCCAACAATGGAAATATTCTTCAGACTAAAAGGGACTTCGTTCATTGGAGACCTCCAAATAAAATCCATATAAAATATCGATTTGGGTATTGACTTCGAGTTATCTCTAACGAGTATAATTTCAAGTATAGTTTATTGAAGAAGTGGTGAATTCTGCAAATCCATATTTTGGTTACGGACAAGGAATCACACCGCTCCTCCCTAAATAGAAAGATTCAAAATAGGAGTGTAAGAAAATGGAAAAAGCAAAGGTTTATTTTACAGATTTCCGCACGGTGGCTTTCGGAGACGGACTGCCCGTCAAGCTTGAGAAACTAATCAAAAAAGCTGGCATCGGGCAGATTGATATGGATGGCAAGTTGGTGGCCATCAAGATGCATTTTGGCGAGCTGGGAAATATTAGCTTCCTTCGGCCCAATTATGCCAGGGCTGTGGCTAATGTGGTCAAAGAATTGGGTGGTAAACCTTTTTTGACTGACTGCAACACCTTGTACCCCGGCAGCCGGAAAAATGCTCTGGAGCATTTGGAATGCGCATGGGAAAATGGTTTTACACCGCTGACGGTAGGCTGCCCGGTTTTGATCGGTGACGGTCTGAAGGGTACCGATGATATTGCGGTACCCGTAGCGGGAGGCGAATACGTGAAGGAAGCCAAAATTGGCCGGGCGATCATGGATGCGGACGTGTTCATCAGCCTGACCCATTTCAAAGGGCATGAGATGGCCGGTTTTGGCGGAACGATTAAAAACATCGGCATGGGTTGCGGTTCCCGCGCCGGAAAAGCCGATCAGCATTGCAGCGGTAAACCCCACGTTGATCAAGAGTTGTGCCGAGGCTGCCGGAGATGTCAGAGGGAGTGCGCGAACGAAGGGTTAACGTATGACACCGCCAGTAAAAAGATGGCGGTTAATCAGCAAAATTGCATCGGCTGTGGACGTTGCCTGGGCGCGTGTAATTTCGACGCCATTACGTTCAATAACAATAATGCCGCCGAGCTGTTGAATTGTCGCATGGCGGAGTATACCAAAGCAGTCGTAGACGGACGTCCTGGCTTCCATGTTTCCTTGATAGTGGATGTATCACCCAACTGTGACTGTCACGGAGAAAACGACGCGCCGATTCTGCCAAATCTGGGTATGTTTGCATCTTTTGACCCACTGGCGCTGGATCAAGCCTGTATAGATGCTTGTTTGAAGGCCGAGCCGCTTCCGGGCAGCCAGCTATCGGATAACATAGCAAAGCCGGGCTTTGTTGACCATCATGACCCCTTCACCAA
>DNPQ01000235.1 GCA_003501335.1 Bacillota bacterium | reverse complement strand
CGCGCAGCAGCTTACCACCGCTCAGGACCAGTTGATGGAGGAGTTAGAAAATAATTGCGCCATGGTCAAAAAATTAGTCCGCTTCGAGTTACCCAAGGAATACTGGCCGGAGTTCGGATTTAGGCAAGGGGAGTATGCGGCCAAAGTGACTGCCGATTCAGAGGAAGAAATGTCGGCAATGTAAGAAGTGAAAGTAAGAAAGAAAAGATTTAGAAATCCAGCCTCCGGCATGATGCCGGGGGCTGGATTAAAACCAATTATTTTAACTAAATTCTTAGCACTCATTGTAGATGTGGAAATAATCAACCCAAAAAACTCTATTCATACAACGAGAGTTATTCAAGTTAGCGCTATTTGTTTTAATATTTTTCTATATTCAATCAGCTTTTGATTTACTACTTTCATATCTTCAATTAATTGATCATACTGCGGAAAAGTTTTTTGGATTTCTTGAGGTGTATGTTCCTTTTCTTCGGGGTTTGCTAATTTATTGAAATACCACTTTTTAAATCGTGCTTGCCATTGAGTCAAATGTGGTCTTAATCCCTCGTTTAATACATCAATTGCTACACGAACAAAATAAATTGTACTTTGATTTCCCTTAATCTTAGAAACCGGGATTTCTTTTATTAGTTCTCTAGTAATTTTAAAAAATTCATACCAAGAATTATAAATTTCAACAATAACATCATTTTCGAAGTCTATAGGCAGTCCAATTTTTCTTGTACTCAATTCTACCCACAGTTTAAATGCTATTTGTATATCATTATAGTTGGGCTTTACTTTAATCTTTTGATTACCAATTCCTATTTCTGCCTCATCTATTTCATATACATTCAACTTGAAGAACCTTCTTTTTACAAGCATAAAAAAGAAAAATAATATAATAAGAACTATAATAACTATAATGTTTATATTCAGCTGAAAATTAGTATCAATAATTTTTATCGTAAATAAATCCATTTTTATAGCACCCCCTATTCTTTAATTAAGATATTCCATCATATCTTTTAAATGTAGTAAATAATTGAGGATCGCTATTATATTTTTTTGAAAAATTATTCTCTAACCATTTATAAAACTTTGATAAGGCCTGAATATCCCTAATACATTTATATCCTCGGGCTTTTAAACACAGAGTATCAATATATTCAGTAGGTATTACGATAGGATTTTTCCCGAAATACCAAAAATAACAAGATATCAATACATAAATACTACCAGTGTCTCTCTTCAGATTATATTCATTTTCAGTACCATCTGGGTTACTGTGATGAGAGTCCTCTTGTATCCATTTTTTCAAAATTAAATCGTAATGATATATATTATCACCATACATTTGTTTTAAACTACCATTCAAAATTGGTTTTTTATATTGAAACCGTGGATCATTCCAATATTCATTGTAATCAATTTTCTCATCAATTCTCATGGCATAAACTAATCGATTCTTTGGGTGATATTTCGCTGATCCAGTTCCAATAACCCAATCACCAACTTGTGCTGCTTTTCTAATACCAGGTTTACAAGTAGCCAACGTACAATACGTTCCAAATGGATTAGGCGCGAAACCATAATCCCGGGCAACAATATAAGAATAACATTTCATTATATTATCCTTTTAACAGTTACTTCTTCCAATAGGCCATACACCAGTTCTAGGGTTATTGGATGAGTCTAGCCAAATATTTTCGCCATCAATTGCAGCTTCAAGTTTTTCAGAGTTCCATGGCACTAAAGCATCCCCATATTTATTTAAATTTTCAGGTACATCTGCATCAGTAGCTCCTTGGATAAAAACACCTATAATTCTTTTGTCCCCAAATGAACTGGCATACTCAATTTCCCAATCAACCCACTCTCTTTTATGCGTTTCCGGTCCAATTAAAACGACTATCTTCCCTGCCCATTCAATTTTAGGACGTAATAAACTTTTAATATAATCAGGATTTTTGGCATTATTAGGTTCAGATTCATCGATTGAACTATCCCGAACTTCATATCCTCTTTTTTCCAATAACCCTTTCATTTTTGGAATAAAGGTCTCATCTTTGTGATAATGAGGGATAAATATATTTATAAGTTCTTTACCAGACATATTTATAATCACTCCTCTCCCACACGAGATTAAAAATAGTCATGATATTCAATTATTGTTTTAATTGGATGAATTTTACAAAATTCCTTTTTAATATTGCACAAGTCATTAATGTTGTTTGAAACATGTCAAAAATAATATAAGTAAATTTGATTTTAAACCATGGAAGGATCTGAAAGGAAAAATAAGAACTTATAAAGTAAAAACCATTTCAACAACAGGGGTTAGATAATATGCTTGAAACATTATTTGAAGTTCAAACACCCAGCTCTAAAATAAAAATACAAGTTATCGGTAATATTATTGCTTCGCAGGAATTAATCAAGTTTCTCGATAAAGAAAAATTCAGCGAGCTATGTAAAAGTGGGTGTCCAACCTATGATAAAAAGTGGGCTTGTCCTCCCTACAGTCCATCCTATGATCAATATGCCAAACTTTATTCAAAGGCAATGCTGGTATGCTTTTTTTGTACTATGGATCAATTCGGTTATATTAAAAACGACTATTTAAAAATAAAAGCTGCCAATTCCATATTAAAATCAAGAATGGATAAATTTATGCGTAATTTAGAAACTGAATTAGGGGGTGAATTTCTCTCTAACGGAAGTTGCCGGATTTGTAAACCATGCAGTTGTAAAAACAAAGAGGGAGGATGTAAAAACCCAACTAAAAGGCGTTATAGCATGGAAGCGGTTGGGCTCGATGTCGGAAAGATATCCGAAGATATTCTTGAACACAAATTATTTTGGTATGGCAAAAATCGCTTGCCATTATATACATCGGTTGTTTCATGCTTATTAAATAATAATCAACGTATGAATCTGGAAGGAATTAAAAAGATTTCCTTACTATCATCTTAAAACTTTTGTCAAAATAATTCCCAACAAAGTAATGATTATTGCTATAGCAATACTTCCATATAATTTCATCTCATGCTCAAGTTCTTCAATTTTTTGACGGTTCTCTGCTAGAGAACTACTTTGACCCCGAATTTCGGAAATCATGGTGACTGGTATATGATCATAACTTTTCCTTTTTTCATCACATGAAAAGCCCAATTCCTCATAAAAAATCATAAAAACTGGTTCTTGAAGTTTTAAAAGAATATCATTGGGACCTGCGTTATAAACCGAAAAAATGATTTTCCCCTTATATTTTGGATCAACGTGGAACCCCGAAATATTGATTAGCCCTTTTTGCTTGTAAGTAAACTTTACAGATATAAATGCCATACATTCCGCAGGAACTGAAATCGATTCATCCGTTATTAGAAGTGCAAAATCTCCTGGCCGAATGCTCACGTAAGGTTCTTGAGGAGTTAAAATCTTTGGTTCTTTTTCAGATGTGATATAAACTTCCTCACCTAAACTAAGATCATATGACCATCCGTTTGAATTATCGGAATTGTAACCTTCAATATATGGTTTTAAATTAGCTCGAATAGCCATTTTTACCTCTAACTATTAATGATGATTAAGATGATTTATATGATTAATTTGAAATGCAGGTAAAATAAATTGATTTAGAGCTTTGAAAAGAACAAAAATTATACTTAATATGCCTCCAAACAAAAACAGCATATATATTATTTTTGAATATAATTGAGCAATGTTATAATCACATCTCATTGTATCTTTGCAATCCTTCAATGAATTATCACATTCATAAGAAGCGCTTCTTAGTTTTATTAATAAATAAACCCCCAAACAATAGGTAATCATAATAATTTTTAGATTTACGTCAATTGGGGCAAATATTGCAAATGAGCCAGCTATAATAAAGACTATAACAAAACTATAATATTTTGAAATAACGATTCCCTCCTTTTTAATCAAGTACAAACAAATCAATAGCGTAAACTATTATTGTTAATTCCAAAAAAATAAGAAGGCAAATTGATACCCTCTTTTTTTACTTTATTTCTTCTTTTAAAAGCATCTGAGCCGGACAAACCTCACAACTAAAATCTTGATTATGAAAACTATCGATCTTCTCTCGTAATATCGAAAGAAATGGTGAATTACTCCATATTTCCTTCAAGCTTTTTGTATTAATATTGTCGGGATAAACCCGTTTGTTCTTTATACAATCTATATATTTATAAGCTTCGCAGGGATATACGGCCCCATCATACCGAATGATTAATTTGCCAGTTCCCGCATTACATTGAATATGTTCTTGTTCTCGGGAAAGTGGTATTCCAACCCTCACCTTTAAATCTTTTTCATTATTCCTTAGTTGGTCAAGAGTGTCATTTAATTCTTTCATATCGGCATCTGAGAATTGAACTCGTTCTTTATTTTTTAGTGCCCGCCCTTGTAATACCAAACGAAGAAAACTTATTTGATTTACCTTTAAATCCTTTAATACATTCACCACTTGATCAATCTTTTGATAATTGATTTTCATGGGAACAAAATGGGCTTCGGTATAAATCTCCGCGGTAGTTGCTTTATGAATCGAATCAACGACTAGGTCAAAACATTTTGTAGTACCCATGATCTCATCATAAAGGTTGCTTTCCGAAGCTTGAAAATTAAAAATCAATTTATCAAGCTTAAGTTGTTTCAATTGATTGATAGTATCTTCAGTTAACGATGTCTTTCTACCATTATCTTCTAAAATACCGCTAGTATAAACAAAGACTTCAAGATTTTTTTGCTTGGCAAATGATATCATTTTAAGTAAATCCGGATGGAGAAAAGGTTCTCCCCCTGAAATGCACAGCCGTTCTAAACCTAATTCAATAGCATCTTCTATAACGTCTTTGAATACTGAAAAACTAACCATAGGCTTACAATGAATTGAGGAATTTGAGGAACAATAAATACAGTTATTAGGACACTTTTGCAGAATCTCAAAAGAAATTTCTTTTAACTTACAATTAGTCGCATCAGTCGCCATAGAAGACACCTCCTTTTTATAAAATTAGCTCTTACCTATAATATATGAGATAACTATCTCAACGGCTAACTCAACTTTGTCCGTAACAGATAAGCCCAAACTAACAATCTGCATTAAGCCTATAATTATATGTCATTGTTGGGCAAACTATTACTATTATACCTAGGGTACTAATAATATTTTACCATACATTTGTACAAATAGTTACTTATTATTTAATTAGTCTTGACATTTTATAATTTAATGATTCTATCTTGATGACAAATAAATGTTGCATGTTTGAAAGGCTTTATACATGTTACAAATCAACAATGGAGGATACTTATCACTTACCTTTTCCTTCCCCATCTTTTTCTCTACCTTCTAAAAATACCTGCGCAATCTGTAATAACGCTTGTTTTAACCGTTCGTCTCCCTGTTTCCACAACTGCGCCATCTGCTGCAAAAACTCTCGTAACTCATCATCAACCTTTTCTTCCGTTATCTTTTCCATTTTGATAAACGACTGAAATTTCTCATACTTTGGGTCTTTTAGAATTTTAATAATCCCGGCGCTAAACCTTTCATTCCCCAAAATTGCAATGCCTTTGTCGATATATTCATCCGGGGTAATAAACATATCGCCTTCCCCGGTCATAATCCAGTCGGGATTGGCCATAAAATAAATTTTCAGAAGGTCCACTCCCTTTATCTCCCTCAAGTCTATAGATAGTAGACGAACTTGAGTTAAGGACTTCAACGAACTCTTGTCTACTTAGCCCAAAATGTTCCCGCAGAAATTGAATTTGCTTTCCGATTGTATCTAAATTCATAGTAACAAATTTATCCTTGATATTTTCTCGCCGTGAGAATATAATTAATTTGTAAATAAAAACAATTCATTGAATTTAAAATATAAGCGCACAATAAAACTAATGCCCAAAACCCACAATTTGCGCCATGTTATTTTATTGCCTAAAATTTAAATTATTTCCATTATGACATATTAAAATGAAGGAAAAAGAGCAAAGGGGAAAGAGCCGATTTAAATTCATATCAAGGATTGCAAAACGACCTCGAATTCACTTCGCAGATTTAAAATACCCACTCAATTAACAAATTTCATTTTCATCTCTCCTTTTTCACTCTTTTAAATCGAGAGAAGCCATGCCAAAAGCCAACCTTAAAATAATCAAATCTCTTGAGCAGCAAATCGCCACCGGGAAAAAAATTCGAGTAGCTTACGCCACCTGCGGCTACACGGACTCTATTGTGCTGGCCTGCAGTATCAAACTGGATAAATGAATCAACCGGTATCATAAATTATCCAAGATTGAATCCGATGAAAAAGCCTGCATGGATGGCCCCTCTGCCAACAATGCGAAAATGACTCCTTATACTTGATTTTTATATACCGGTTCACCCTGATACAATTCATATCCGTAAACTCGGCTGGTAAATACCCCTTTTCCATCGGTAAACCGAAGAAGCTTGGCGGCATATGATTTTGAGCTGGAATCGGGTACTTTACCGCAAATGCTGATCATCTCGCCTTTGGATTCTATCCCCTCGATCGATGCCTGCATTTTCTGCAAATCGGCCATTACCGGCTGGTTGAATTCTTTAGGAATTTCCAGGCAATAACTCATATACGGTTCCAACAGTTCCGTTCCCGCTTTTTTAATGGCATCCCGCAAAACAGACGGCGCTAGTTGCCGGAAATCCGACGGTGTACTGATGGGACTGAAGAACTGGCCAAAAGTAAAGCACACTTTGATATCAGTAATTTCCCATCCAAACAGACCTTGTCGGCAGGCGGCCTGGACCCCTTCCCGCACAGCGATTTGAAAGGAATTTTTCAGATAACCGTAAGAAACCTTGCTCTCATAAACCAGACCGGAATGAAGCGGGAGCGGTTCAATGGATAACCCCACCGCAGAGCAATACGGATGGGGCGATAACGCCATATATATAACGGCTTCCGCACACCGTTTGGGACGTTCCTTATAAATGGTCCGCAAGGGGCCGAATGTAAGATCAACCTGATATCTCTCTTTTACCAATCCTTTGATGACTTCCATTTGGATTTCGCCAAATAAGCGGACAGTTATTTCTGCGGTTTGCGGGTTTATATGCAATTGCAAGAACGAGTCCTCTTCGGTGAGTTCATCTAAGGCTTTGATTAAAGCAACCCTGTCCCCCGTGCATACCGGTATAACGGACGCCTCCAGGGTTGGCTCGGCAATCCGGACATCTTTCTGCCGGCGCCAGGCATTGCCGATAATGTCACCACATTGCAAGCCATCCACCTTGGACAGTATGGCCACATCTCCGCTAGAAACATATTCCGCCGGGATTCTTTTCGCACTTTCGAGCTTCTCCAATGTTTTTATCTTAAAAGATTGATCCTTGCCATAGATGGGAACAATATTCCGAATCGCCAATGCGCCGTTAAAAACCCGGACATAAATTCTTTTGCGATGCTGTTCATCCCGGTCAATCTGATAAACATAGGCTGACAGCTCCCCCTGTGATTGAGTAGGACTGCCGGGGAGATAATGAGTAATCGCGTGAAGCAATTGCCGCGTTCCAATATTACGCAGCGCACAACCATGCAATACCGGGTAAATTTTACTTTCAGCCACTCCCCGCAACAACGCCGCCTGAAACTCAGCGCCGGAAATAGGCCGGTTTTCAATAAACTTTTCCATCAATGACTCATCAGCATCCAATAATGTTTCTGTAAACGCTGCATCCCTGGGCCGATCATCTTGATAATCCGTAATGGTGATATCCGGCTCTCCCAGATTGTGGACGGACTGCATCACCATAATTTTCTCCGTTAACTGTTCCCGGATCCGGCTGTAAACCTCCAGCAAATCGACTCCAATCCGGTCAAGCTTGTTGAGATAAATCAGGGTCGGAATTTTCAACCGTTTGAGGGTATTGAAAATGATTCGGGTCTGAGCCTGAACCCCTTCCTTGGCCGAAATCACCAATACCGCCCCGTCTAGGACCCGGAGGGATCGTTCCACCTCTGCAATAAAATCCATGTGTCCGGGAGTGTCTATCAGATTTATTTTGGTATTCTCCCACTGAAAGGAGATAGTCGCTGCGCGAATTGTAATCCCACGTTCTCTTTCCAGATGCATACTATCGGTTATGGTAGTCCCTTGATCAACTCCGCCCGCCGAAGAAATGGCACCGCTTTCAAATAACATGCTTTCCGTAACGGTTGTTTTCCCGGCATCCACATGGGCCAAAATTCCAATATTCATCATTCGTGATTCCATGATTTTGATCTCCCCCAGATTCGGAATATAAAATCCCCTGCAATTGAGATATTCTCACTTGCAGGGGACTATTTTTACCCGACTGGATATGGAGATGAAAACCAGCCTCAGCAAACGCCAAGGTATTTTTCATTCAAAGTCCATAGAACAAGGAATGTAACGATGAGAATATCCTTAAATAAAAGCACAACAAAAATAGGCGGCCAGGGCCACACTTTTCTTCATCGTACTTTTGATTATTCTATTGAATAATTATTTAAGAATACCTTGCCGCATTGTATAAAACTCCTCACTATTGAACGGTTTTATCATATCACGATTTTTTTCTTTCTGTCAATTGAAAAAGAAAGCTCTATTGAAAAGGCCGCCGCCTGATTGACCATCCTGCCATGGAAAGCGCTTAATAATACAAATTTCAAAATTATATTACGTACGACGTGTGGAAAAACCTGCGAAAAAAATGCTTCCTAAACTTAGCCCACCCAAACGGTTTCTATGCTCTTCCCACAACTGTTATTAACGATCCATGAAAATTCCCTGCTTTTAAAAGGAAAAAACTTTTTTGCACGAATAAGTAACACGATTTTAAAATAAATAATACCAAGCTAAAAACATCGCTAGTTTTTCGAAAGGAGATATCTCATTAAATGCATGAACACGGTGAAGCCGACCGCTTGATGCGTCAAATTTTAACTTTGGTGGAAGCAAAGGGGCTGCTCAAGATAACCAAAGTAGCTATTGGAATCGGGGACTTAACCGGATTGTTTCAAGAACCGTTGCAGGAGCAACTGGAGCATGTGGCGGCACATTATGGAATAAACGGCATTCAGTTTACTTTTACCCGGATCAAACCGGAAGCTTTTTGCCGGCAATGCCGCAAGCCCATCGGCCAAGAAGCAAAATGCCCTTTTTGCGGCAGCGGGAATATCGAAATTACCGCCGGGTTGAGTACGGTCATTCAAGAGGTCTCATAAATAGAGTATCAACGGAAAAGGAGAAGCGATCAGATGAATCAACTATTTGATCAAGCTAGAGCTGGGTTTTTTGACAACCTGGCGGGGACGTGGGATATGGGTTCAATTCCTAATGATAATGAGATTGAAGGATTTCTGCGTAAGCTTAATATTACTTCCGGGGATATAGTACTGGATGTCGGAACCGGTACCGGCCTTCTAGTTCCATATTTGATGAAGTATGCGCCTGGAAAAGTTATTGCCCTGGATATCTCAGCAAAGATGCTTCAAAAGTTGGCGGATAAATATCAAAAAAATTATGGGACCAAACTGGAGATTTTACATAATGATGTCCATTGTCTGAATT
>DNPQ01000101.1 GCA_003501335.1 Bacillota bacterium | reverse complement strand
AGCGGATTCCCCGGTCGCACTCCGGCGCATAATATTCATCCACTTTATATTGAACCTCGCAATTATCAACTAAGGTTACAAAGCCGTGGGCAAAACCCTTGGGGATAAATAATTGTTTCTTGTTATCAGCCGATAACTCTACCCCCACCCATTTTTTATAGGTAGGCGACCCTCGACGAATATCCACCGCTACATCCAAAATAATGCCCCGGGTGCAACGGAGAAGTTTAGTTTGGGCTTTGGAGTTATTTTGAAAGTGCAAACCCCTTAAAGTTCCCTTGGGAATGGATAAGGAATGATTATCCTGGACGAATTCAATGTCGATACCCAACTTATCCAATTTTAAGCGGGAATATGTCTCCATAAACCACCCCCGGCCGTCTTCGAAGACTTGAGGCTCAATGATCATTACACCGGGTAAATCTGTTTGGATTGCTTTCATGATATAAACTCCTGTTCCGCTATTGGCTGTTAGCTTTTGGCGTTTAGCTGTAGCTTTTAAATCCTGGTATATTCTAAGAAGGCTATCATATTTTGGTGTAGTCTTATTTTCCTTTTTGTTTAAACCGCTAAAACTATTTGTTTTATTTTTTCATAAGTCATTTTAGCAAAATCGTAAAATTTCCTTGCATCTTCCAGCGTTGGCTTACCACCAGAAAACAGTCCAAATTCATTGGGATAACGGGATTCTATGTAAAGATCATTCAATCTTTGCAAAACATCTAAATCAATGTTCCATTGACTGACTGTTGTTAAAATACCATAAAGCCTGATCAAATCATGGGTTTTTGGAATATTAACGCTATTAGCCTCCAATAAAGCCTTGAAACATTTTTCAACACATTGTTGCGCATGGAAACAAATTATCGGAGATAGAAATTCATCATCGATAATTTTTTCAATATTCTTAATATCCATCTCCGCACTTAAGAGCCATTCTTTACTTAACTGACTCATAAAAGGCGAGCTCCTTTAGTCATTACTTCTCTTGAAAAGGAACTGTTTATTTCGATAAATTTCTGATGCATCGGTCGTGTATAGACAATTAGATCCACGGGGTACTTCATTCTAAAGTCAAAAAGCCGTTGTGAATATTTAAACCTTAAATTGCTTTTTTCCTTCCAGCTACCTGGCATATAATCATCCTTGGTAACAATATAAAGATCAATGTCGCTATCCTCATTTGGCTTCCCATAAGCATAGCTTCCAAACAGGACAACCATTTCCGGATCAAGAGGTTTTAGCCTTTCTACAATTTCATTTTTTATTTTTTCCGGAAGGCTCATCAATATCACCTCCGCTTTTGAATATTAATTATATCATATTCCGATGCGGTTAATCTTATAAGCTATTAGCGTTGGACTAATGGCTTTCGGCTGTTAGCTTTTAGCTTTTGGCTATTTGTCTTTTACGCCATCATTTCGGGCCGAAATTCTTTTTAGCCGATAGCTAGGTACCCAGTTGCTGATCGCTAATAGCCAACAGCAATTGCTAACTGCGTAGTTTACGAATGAATGCATTTAACTTCCGGCCTATATTATCACATTTAGCAGATAAATCTGCAAACCCTTTTTCATCCAAATATCCTAAATCCCTTGCTAAAATCAGCTGATATTGTACTTCATAAAGGGATCCTCTTGCAATGCACAAAAAATTTGCTAAATCTTTATCAGTGCTTCTACCTGTTCCTTCACTAATGTTCATCGGAACCGAAGCTGCCGCTCTGCAAATCTGATCCGTTAAACGGTACTTTTCGTCAGCCGGAAACTTTTTGGTAATTCGGTAAACATCAAGGACAAGCTCATGGGCAAGTTTCCAGACATTTAGATTCTGAAACTGAGCCATTTGACCCCCTCATTTGGCTTCTGGCTTTTAGCTTTCGGCATTTGGGTCATGATTTTATACCACAGTTCTTTTTTAAGCTGATAGACAGAGCCAATAACTAACAGCCAATAGCCGATTGCCAACTGCTAATCGCTGATAGCCAACAGCTGATCGCACTAGTACCTGATCTTCTGCTCCGCCACCCGTTTCAAATGTTGTCCGTAAGGCGACTTGCCGTAACGTCCGGCCGACTCCAACAGTTGTTCCTTATTAATCCAGCCCTGAACAAAAGCGATCTCTTCCGGCGCTGAAATCTTGATTCCTTGCCGTTTTTCAATGGTCTTAATAAACTCGGCTGCATCGAGCAAGCTTTCCACGGTTCCTGTATCCAGCCAGGCAAAGCCCCGGCCCAGGAGTTTGACATCAAGTTTTCCTTGTTCAAGATAAATCCGGTTCAGATCAGTAATCTCCAGTTCCCCACGAACGCTTGGTTTAATGGATTTAGCATACTCTACCACTCGTTTATCATAAAAATACAAGCCGGTAATGGCATAATTGGATTTAGGATGTTGCGGTTTTTCTTCCACTGATATAACTTTACCATCACTGTCAAACTCAACGATACCAAAACGTTCCGGATCCTCGACATAATATCCGAATACCGTGGCCCTGTTTTTATTGTTCACTGCTTCTTGCAATAACTTACCTAAACCATTGCCGTAAAAAATATTATCACCCAGGATCATGGCACAGGTATCACCGGCGATAAACTCTTCACCAACTAGAAATGCCTGAGCCAAACCGCCGGGAGAGGGCTGAACGGCATAGGAAAAATTGATACCGAACTGAGAACCAGTACCGAGTAATTTTTGAAAGTTAGGAGTATCATCCGGAGTTGAAATAATCAAAATATCTCTGATTCCGGCCAGCATCAGGACGGACAACGGATAATAAATCATCGGTTT
>DNPQ01000338.1:14961-23449 GCA_003501335.1 Bacillota bacterium | reverse complement strand
AATTTAAATGTTTCCATTCTCAACTGCTCCAATTGTGATAGCGGGGAGGAAGAATAATGGTTGTTTTAATTGTAGGCGCAGACCGGCTGGGTAATATCCATGAACAATTGAGCCATGAAGGAGCCGAAGAGATCATTCATTGGAGCGGCCGCTGCAAGACCTGTATCAAAAGAGCGATACCCAAACGGGTTGAAAAAATTATCGTTTTTTGTGACTACATTAATCATCCCTTGATGGGGAGCATTAAGAGACAAGCCAAAAAAGGAGGCATACCGGTAACATACACCAAACGTGCGATTTCGTACCGATCCGACGGCCTGCTTGCATAAGGTTATTCGATAAATACTGCTGAATACCAGTTTTGAGGCTGATCGGGATTTTTTAAGGTTTCAATTGGCAGATGGAATTGCCGGACTGTTTTAAAAACATCGATTCCAACACTGTGAAAAGCTGGTCTGGCTTTTTTCGGATTGACACATGGTTTATCTTTTAAACCGGCGCATTCACTACAAAGAGCACAATCACTGAGCGAGAATGCAAAATAATAGCCATCAACAAAGGCTTGACTTTCAAGGGCTAAAGACACTTCCTGGGAAACTTTTTTGATTGGGGAATGGATAATGACTCCCCATGAATATTTAGAAAAGATTTCTTTATACTCCCAGGGCATCAGAGAACCGGGACGGGATGGGCAGGTATGGCCTTTTCCCCAGTCGCTGCATCCGAACATACATTTTAAGATGGTCCGGGAATCAAATACAATGTCGGAGATATTAAACAATACCGCATGTTCAGCGCCAAGTTTTAAAGCCAAATCGCAATATTCATTGGGTTGCATGATTTATAACACCTCTTTTATTATTTATTTAGATTATATCATGATGTTAATCTTTAGGGGAGTTGTTTATCAGATTCAGGGAATCAATGAATGAATCATAGAAAAATAGGTGAGATGGAATGAATATTGTCATTTTGATTAGTGCTGTAATTGTCTTGGGGAGCGCCTTTTTATTACCGGTAATCCTAAATTCGGAACATGCAGGCCTTACCCCGGCTGTCCGAGAAAAGGCTCCGGGAAAATTTATTCATCTTTCTCAAGGATACACTCATTATGAGATTGCCGGTCCGGAGAATGGTTCGGTAATTATCTTGATTCATGGCTTTTCAGTACCCTATTACATGTGGGACCAAAATTTTACAGTGTTATCAAAAGCCGGATTTAGGGTAGTCCGTTATGATCTATATGGAAGAGGTTTATCGGATAGACCCGATGTAACGTATGATTGTGAACTTTTTGTGACTCAACTTAGAGAACTCATCGATGCATTAAAGTTAAAAGGATCCATTCAGCTGATTGGCAACTCAATGGGCGGAGCTGTGGCAACTGCATTTGCCGCTAAGTTTCCGGAACAAATCGGGAAATTGGCATTGATCGATCCCTTTAATGAACAGTTGCCCATCGGACCCTTTAAGATGCCCTTGATCGGAGAATTTTTGAGTTCGATTTTTTTGGTGCCCACTGCGCCGCAAAGACAGTTGCAAGATTTTTGCCACCCGGAGCGGTTTCCGGAGTGGCCTAAACTATTTAGGCAACAAATGCAATATAAAGGTTTTGGCCGGGCCTTGCTCTCAACCCTGCGGAACTTCATCAGTCAGGATCCAAGTTCCGACTATTTTAAAATCGCCCGTCAAAATAAGTCGGTTATGCTTATTTGGGGAACCGAAGATCGTACTTTAAGTACTAAAGGGGCCGTGAAACTCTATCATATCCTGCATCCCGAATTGGTTTGGGTTGAGCAGGCCGGACACCTTCCCCATTATGAATTGCCTGAGATAGTCAATCCGCAGTTGATTGAATTTTTGGCAGAGCATAATCATCAAGAGATCAGTCAACGAGAACAGGCTTAATTTTTCAGTCCTCTATATCCATAATAGAATCTATGATTCATTTATTCCGTTTAGCCTGTAACGAAACATATCAGCAAAGATTGATGACGGGGATTGGCTGTTTAAAGTAGAATCTGGAGCCAAAGATTTTTGGGTGAGTTTGTTGACAAAATATAGAATTTATCATAAAATATTAGTAATCAAATGGGAAAACAATAATATATTGAATTAATAAACCTTCCGCTTCTTTCGCACCAACTTTGCTTAGCTGAAATTGAAAACTCTTCACCACGATTTTCTCACAAATTGCCCGCTTATTCATTACCTGTTTTGTTTGTTTTAAGCGAAATGATTTTTCTTCTTTTATAATTATTATTAAGTTGATATGCATAAAGTATGTAACAAATTTTGGGGGTTGTGGAAATGGGTGTAATCGAAAAGGATTTTAATGATAAAAAAATTCCCATTGCCATGGAAGATCTCAGACATCTTTTGGAGATGGTGAATAGTATCAATTATGGGTCGATTACCTTACTGATTCAAGATCACCGCGTGATTCAAATTGAGAAAAATGAAAAGGTAAGATTGAAATAAGTCTTTCAGATTAGCATTCTAATTTAATTTTTTGTTTGGAACGGATTGACGTTCACCTATGGATCACTTAAAATATTAGCAAGTTGATAGGAAAACATTTATAAAAATTATAAAACTTGAAATGTGTTGACCAGATAGACTGGAGGCCATGTTCATCTAATTTTAGATGCGACAGTGGCCTTTTATTTTTTAATTCATTTGAGTTGGAGGTACTCGAAAATGAGTAAGTTTGTGGATCGACCCCGCTATTTGTGCGCGCTCGGGGGCGCAATCGCTACTTTAAAATGTTTGCCGAGGGCGATCTCAATTATCCATGCCGCTGCCGGCTGCGGCGGGAATGTCGCCAATGCTTTAAATGGAGCCACGGGTTATATGGGTAGCGGTTATTGCGCAGGCCAGGCTCTTCCCAGTTCCAATGTAGGCGAAAACGAAATTGTCTTCGGCGGCGAAAGCCGATTGACGGAGCAGATTGAAAACACCTTGAAATTAATCGACGGTGATTTGTATGTCGTAGTGACCGGATGCATGGTGGAAATGATCGGAGATGACGTTCGGTCGGTGGTCAAGCAATTCGCTGACCGTCCGCTTCCGGTTTTAGCTGCTGAGACCGGTGGTTTTAAGGGTAACTCCTTTAAAGGCTATGATATCATTCTCGAGCTTTTATTCCGTGAATTTGTGCTTCCGAGTCAAGATAAAGATCATAAATTGCTTAACTTGTGGGGAATTGTCCCGGTTCAGGATGTTTTTTGGAAAGGGAACCTGGCGGTTTTGAAAACATTGCTTGAAAAGTTGGGATACCGGGTTAATACATTCTTCGGTGAAGGTGAAACGCTCGAAAATATACGGAATGCCGCTGCGGCTGTTTTAAATATCGTGGTCTCCGATACTGCGGGGGTGGAGCCGGCCAAAGTTTTTGAGGAGAAACACGGGACCCCCTATATCATCACGCCGTTTCCCATTGGAGCTTACGGTACGGAGCAATTTTTGCGCACTGTCGGTCAAGCGCTCGGGATTGAAGAAGTTTTTGTGAATAAGCTGATTAAACAGGAGAAAGAACATTTTTATGGTTATTTGGAAAGACTGGCTGATGTATACAATGATTTGGATCTGCAACGTTATGTGGTCATTGTGGCAGATTCCAATTATGCGCAAGCATTAACCCGTTTTCTCGCCGATGATTTGGGCTGGCTGCCGGAACTGGTCGTGGTGACCGATCTTTTAAATGATGATCAGCAAAAACAAGTTGCCGCCAGATTTGGGAATTACTTATCGCCGCTTAAGCCCATATTGGTGTTTGATAGCGATACTTCCAGTGTCAAAAAGCATCTTGCTAGCCACTGGCCGGTTAATCATAATCAGCGCTATTACGACGGATTTAATCCGGCATTCATCGTCGGCAGCGCTTTCGAAAGAGATCTGGCCGAAAGTCTGGGGGTTCCCCATTTAAGCGTTACATACCCTATTTCCAACCGGGTGGTGCTTGATCGGGCTTATGCCGGTTATTCCGGTGCTTTACGTTTGACCGAAGATTTGTTGGGTACGTTGGTGGGCGGTCGCTAAAAAAGCTGAAGGAGGAGAAAACAATGGATTATATCCGGGAAAAAACCCCGCCGGTGCGGGAAGAAAGGTTGCGGGCCTGCAACGCATTCGGCGGTTCTTGTTGCGAATTGACATCTAATGCCAAAAAAGGCTGTTTGAACGGAACCAAACGTACTTTTGCCCAGTCGCAGGGATGCCAGTTAACCTTGAGTTTGGCGATTTTGAATACCATCCGGAATGCGGTGATTATCATTCATGGCCCCATCGGCTGTGGCGGTAGCAGTCTGGCGGTTGCCGGCACCAATAAAGGCTTTATGAAGATGTGGGACCCGGCGGCAAAGGGTTTGATCTGGCTCAATACCAATCTGGATGAGACCGACGTCATTAAAGGCGGGGAAGCCAAGCTGCGCGAAGCGGTCCTTTATGCCGAACAAGAATTTCGCCCTGAAGCCATCATTGTAGCTAATAGTTGTGTTCCGGCATTGATCGGGGATGATCTGGATGGGATCTTGGCCCAACTTCAGGCGGAAGTGGCCGCCAAGATCATGCCGGTTCATTGTGAGGGATTTAAGACCAAGATCCAGGCCAGCGCCTATGATGCGGTTTATCACGGTGTATTGCGGAATCTGGTGGGTGAGCGGGAGCAAGAGCAACCAGTGATCCCGGATGCATTGCAAGATCTCATTGAAAAATACCGGATTAGCCGGACCGTGAACATTATGAACGTATCATCGATGAGCCGGTTTGATGAGATTGAATTGACCAGGATTATGAACGCGCTGAATTTAAAAGTCAGATATTTGCCTTGCTATGCAAAGCCTGATGATTTTGAAACAGTGACTGAAGCGGCACTGAACATCAGTCTCTGCGCTACTCATGATGATTATTTCGTGGAGCATCTGCTGACCCGATATAAAATTCCTTTTATTTTGCGGGCGATTCCCATCGGGATTGCCAATACCAGTAAATGGATACGTGATATTGCCCGGTTCTTTAAGATCGAGGAAGAGGCTGAACGGTTTATTGAGGCTGAAATCCGGGAACTGGATACGGCTTTGGTTCCATACCGGGAAGTCTTACGAGGGAAACGGGTTTTTTTGGCCGGTGGTGAAATCCGGGTCCTGGCCAATGCCAGCCTTTTAGAGGAATTAGGGCTGAAATTGGTAGGGATGAAGGGATACCACTATGACCGTTTTGGGGATGATTTTTTAAATGATCTAAAATTAGATGAGAAAATGCCATTTAATATAGCCACCGGTCAGCCCTTTGAGCAGACGAATTTATTGGCAAATTTAAAACCGGATCTTTATGTCGGCCATGTTGGTGGTAACAGTTGGGCCGCTAAACAGGGACTACCGATTTTCCCTATCTTTGGACAGAGCGTCAACTATATGGGCTACTCAGGTGTATTCGAACTGGCCCGAAGGTTGGTCCGGGTGCTGAAAAATCCGGTCTTTAACCGTAATCTAGCCGCCAATACACATTTACCGTATTTTGAAGACTGGTATAAGCAAGATCCCTTTACGTATATCGATAAGAGTGCTTTAACGGCACAAAATTTAATTAGTAGCGATCAATGAGCTATATATATGATGATAAATAAAGTTTGTTTCGGGACTTACGGGGAGGAGGGGCCGTGATTGAAAATGTTTCATTAAAAATATTCGGTATGACTTGCGCTTTATGCTCTGCCACGATTGAATCCGGCCTGGAAAGGCTGGAGGGGGTTACCAAGGTTAAAGTGAGTTATGCAACCGAAAAAGCGATTTTGGAATATGACGATACCAAAGTACAATTACCGGATATTCAAAAAGTCATTCAACATTTGGGCTTTTCAGCGGAAGAAAATCAAGTTATGCCATGTATTCAGCGTCCAATCGACCGTAGTGACATTGAAAGAAACCGTATCTTGCGCCAACTGATCATCGCTGGGGTTTTCAGTCTTCCCTTAATGCTGGCGATGATCTTGGGCGGCCTGGGTTTTTGTCATGATACTTTTGATCCCGCCAGTCAAACCAGATGGGGAACTTTTGTTGAATATTTAAGATACAGAGCTTCGGGTTTACATGATTGGCGATTACAACTTATTTTAGCCACTCCGGTTCAATTTATCATCGGCTTTCGTTTTTATAAAAATTCTTTTTATGCATTACGGGCCAAAAAGGCGACCATGGATTTACTGGTAGCCATCGGGACCACCGCTGCTTACTTTTATAGTTTATATATTGCAATTTTCCAAACGTATACGGTTTATTTGGGTATGAAAGACATTTATTTTGAAGCATCTTCCGTGATCATCACCCTGGTCTTGCTGGGAAAATATTTGGAATCCCTTGCCAAAGGGAGAACATCCAAGGCAATCCAAGCATTGATTGCCCTTAGGCCAAAGACAGCCTTGATATTAAGGGCAGGGACCGAAATTTCCATACCGATAGACCAAGTCCAAATTGGTGATTTGATCAATGTGAAACCGGGGGAACAGGTACCAGTTGACGGTATCATTACTCAAGGGTATTCAGTGGTCGATGAATCGATGTTGACTGGTGAAAGTCTTCCGGTTGATAAGAGGGCTGACGATTTTGTAACCGGAGGCTCTCTCAATCAATTTGGAGCATTTACCTTCCGGGCCATCGGGGTAGGCGAGAAAACGGTATTGGCCCAGATTATCAAAATGGTGGAAGAGGCCCAAAACAGTAAAGCGCCGATTCAGAAAATTGCTGATCGAGTGTGCGGCTATTTTGTGCCCTTTGTTTTATCGGTTTCCTTCGCTACCTTTTTTATCTGGTATTTTATTATTTTTCACCATACTTTTTTCGTCATCGACAAACCGATCATCTATGCCGTAGCGGTTTTGGTGGTCGCGTGCCCCTGTGCCCTGGGTTTGGCAACACCGACGGCCATCATGGTCGGTATGGGAAAAGGCGCTCAAAAAGGCATCCTGATTAAAAATGGTGAAGAATTGGAAACGGTCTGCAAAATCAAAGCCATTGTTTTCGACAAAACAGGCACTCTTACCACGGGGAAACTGGAAGTAACCGACGTTATTCTACTTCATCAGGATAAGGAATTATGGGATGAAGCCCGGGTGTTGAGGTTGGCTGTGAGCGCGGAAAAAAGATCTGAACATCCGCTGGGAAAGGCCATCTATCAAATGGGCAAGACCCGAATAGCCTTGGAAATCGATGATACGGAAGAGTTTATGGCGATTCCTGGCAAAGGCGTTTATGCGGAAATTCAGGGATTATCCGTATTGTCGGGACTCCGGAGTTGATGAGAGAAAACCGGATCGATATCGGGAATTCCGAAATCCGATTACTTTCGCTTTATGACCAGGGTAAGACGGCGGTGTTCATGGCAGTCAATCAAGAATTGACAGCGATTATCGCTCTTGCGGACCAGATAAAGGCAAATTCGGCGGAAGTGGTATCAACTCTTGAAAAAATGGGCATCGCAGTATACATGCTGACCGGAGATAACCGGAAAACCGCCCAGGCGGTTGGCAACAAGATTGGGATTCAAAAGGTAATTGCCGAAGTACTGCCCCAAAATAAAGCGGCGGAGATTGAAAAACTTAAAAAACAAGGTTTAATTGTCGCAATGGTCGGTGACGGTATCAATGATGCACCGGCACTCGCTACTGCGAATATCGGATTGGCGATGGGAAACGGATCGGATGTGGCCGTAGAAACAGGAGGTATCGTGCTTTTAAAAGATGACTTAGCCACAATTCCAACCGCTATTAAGTTAGCACAGCGGACGATGAGAAAAATCAAACAGAATTTGTTTTGGGCTTTTATTTACAATTTGTTGGGTATTCCGATTGCGGCAACCGGCAATTTAAACCCGGTAGTTGCCGCCGCGGCAATGGCGTTTAGTTCCCTATCCGTTCTACTCAATTCGCTGAGTCTCAAAAAATTTAACGGTTAAGCAGAGGGTATCATGGAGTATACAACGATCAATCCTCATAATGAGAATGGTGACTGGAAGCCTAAACCTGCCAGCCATTGGAAAAAAGGGATTCAAATTTTTAGCGTTATTCTGGTAATTCTCGGCATTTACTATGGTTTTAAAGTTGGATTGCATAGAGATGGGATGCAATTTTTCCAAGATATTTTGATGATAAAATACCTTCCCCGTCTCGGCAATGATAGCGGTTTGGGCTTACTATTTTTACTTGGTATTTTGACTTCCTTTCATTGCCTCGCTATGTGCGGCGCAATAGTTATTTCCCAGATGAATGAATCTGAAAATACAATTGAAGGAAGCAGGGCTCTAGTCTGGTTTTACCCTTCTCTATTCTATAATGCGGGAAGAGTTATCTCTTATACTTTAGTTGGGGCAATTATCGGTGGACTAGGCCAGGCTATCAGCTTTATTGGTATTTGGAAAGGACTGGTTCCCTTCATCGGGGGTCTATGGATGATCGTCATGGGGATGAATCTTTTGGGTATTTTTCCGTTGTTAAGGC
>DNPQ01000338.1:0-14642 GCA_003501335.1 Bacillota bacterium | reverse complement strand
ATTATGGCTCATTTTTAATCGGAATGTTGAGCGGATTGATGCCCTGTGGACCGCTGCAAATTGTCGAGCTTTATGCACTGGGTACCGGAAGTGCCCTTTTTGGAGCTTTGTCCATGTTTTGTTTTGCAATGGGGACTGTACCACTTTTATTTACTTTGGGAACCCTCCATTCAACCCTACTTAAAAAGTATACCCATTCAATATTAAAAATTAGCGCTATCTTGGTCATTTTTCTTGGGTTGGTGATGATCGGAAGAGGCTTGGCGCTTTCCGGGATAGTAACTTTTGGGTTCGAAAACACTGTAGCCGCTGATACCGGCATATCCCATGTTGCGGGAAACATCCAAACCGTTGTCACATCCATTAAGTCCGAGCGTTATCCAACGATTGTGGTCCAACAGGGGATCCCGGTTCGTTGGATTATTAAGGCTGACAGTAAAAACTTGAACGGGTGCAATCAGGCAATCACCATCCCCAAATTGAAGATTGTTAAAAAACTAAGGGTCGGAGAAAACTTGATCGAATTTACGCCCCATAAAATCGGCGATATTATCTATACCTGCTGGATGGGGATGATTAAGAGCCAAATAACGGTGGTGGTTGATATTGCTAAAGTTAAATTCAAACGAAAATAAAAAGGGGATTGCAATTTCGCAAAGGGGTGATCGGCATAAAAAATAAAGGAGTGAAAACTATGATTCAAAAAAGAAAGAAACTTTATTTTATAATGTTGCTGTCGATTTTTACTGTTTTTGGTGCTTGGATCGGTAAGCAACCTGTTCTTACGACAGAAGCCATGGCTATGGATCAGGAATATGAAGGCTATTTAATCACAGCTCATTCTAGCGGTATGCATGAAAATCCGGGGAAAATTACTAAAGAATGCATCCTAATGCCGGAATGCGCCGCCAGCGGTTATGGCATCTCAGTTAAACAATCCGACGGCAGTTACCAGTTTTACAAATTTGATGGGAATGGTCAGAAACTCGCCAAGGATATTTTGGCTAAAACCGCCAAGGAAAGCGGAATCCTGGTAATTGCCAAAGGAACCCTGGATGGCGGCATCTTGAAAGTCACCTCGCTGACGGAAAAGATTTTGCAAAAGCCAGTTGCAATAGTTCTGAGTGGCTGGTTAATTGAAACATCCTGCAACGGCACAAATGATCCTGACAAGCATACCAAAGAATGCTGCTTGATGAAAGATTGCGCAGCCTCCGGCTATGGAATCATCGTTAAACAAGCGGACGGTTCCTTTACGTTTTATAAATTTGACGCCAAAGGTCATCAATTAGCAGCCGATTATCTGAATAAAACGGCAAAAAAAGATAATTTAACGATTACAGTCAAAGGAATCTGGGATGGGGATATTTTGAAAGTGCTCTCATTTGCGGAAAAAAATTGATTAGAAATGATTTCACCCATTGGTTGGAGAGAAAAAATGATGGGAGAGATGATTTCGACAATGCGATAAGGGTCCGTTGGCACGAAGAAATTTACGGACATTATCTTTAGGCAAGTGAGTGCATAATTATATAATTAATCGATGATACAGCGTATAAAATTGCAGTTGGTGCATAAACCCTAGGCGGTTTCGTTTTCGTCTGAAATAATTTGAAACATATGTAAATTTACCAAAATACTAGAGCAATGACTGACTAGTAAACTAGAGGCCATAATCCGTGAGCAAGGGGGATTGTGGCCTTTTTTATAAGCAGTCGTTTAAACTATCTAATGAGTTTTGGGAGGGTTTGAATGAGTACAGCAAAGATAGAAATATAAATTTTTTGAGAGTAAATTCAAGGGGAGTAGTAGTTCCAAGTACTCAAGAGATTTAAGTCAAATTTAAGAAATTGCGGAAAGGATGAATCATTATGTCAAATGAAATAGCTAACCCCAAAATCACGTCTTCTTCAGAAATCTTGGAAGGAAAAATTACGGCGCGAAATATTAATAAAGTATTTCATGTCCGTTGCACTGAGGGTAAAGGAACGAAGGAATTTGTCGCACTACATAATTTCAATCTGGAAGTGCTTCAGGGAGAATTTCTGACCATTGTGGGACCAAGTGGTTGTGGGAAATCGACTTTTTTAGATATGTTAGCCGGACTGAATCATCCGACTTCCGGTGAAATCCGAATTGATGGCAAGCTGATTACCGGTCCGGCTCTTGACCGCGGAATTGTACTTCAAGGTTATGCCCTTTTTCCTTGGCGGACCGTACGGGAGAATGTAGCTTTTGGATTGGAAATAAAAGGCGTAAATAAGGAAAAGCGCCGGAAGATTAGCCTGGATTATATTGATTTAGTCGGGTTACAGGGATTTGAAGACCGTTATCCCTATGAATTGTCGGGCGGGATGAAGCAAAGAGTAGCCATTGCCAGGGCCTTGGCTTATGACCCGACGGTTTTATTGATGGATGAACCCTTTGCCGCTGTGGATGCTCAAACCCGGGAGATTTTACAAGATGAATTGCTGCGAATATGGGAAGAAACCCATAAAACGATCGTTTTTGTAACGCACGCCATTGATGAAGCCGTATTTTTGGCGGATCGGGTCGCTGTGATGTCCAGTAATCCCGGATCCGTCAAAGAGATTGTCAAAGTAGGATTGCCACGCCCCAGACGCCTTGGGGATATTCGATCATCGCCGGACTTTAACTGGATCAGGCACAAGATATGGCAATTATTGCAAAACGGTACCAATGGCTCTCGTAGGACCATTGAAAATTATCAGGGCCGTACTCAAGATTTGGCGGAGGAAATTTCGCCAACGGCAGTTCTGTAAGAGGGTATAGTATTTGTAAAACACATTTAGGATAGAAGTCACAAGTACATCAACGAACTGAAGATAATTGCTATAGGTTATCCGATCCCCTTGACATTTAAAATAACATGGGGTATTATAATTATTAAAATAATATTATTAAGATAGATTTACTTGGTTATTGATTTCTTGAATTGAATATTTAAAAACGAAGTTGACCAGAAAACTGGAGACTAAGTCATTTTTCTTCACTCTATTTAGAAGTGAGGAATAGGCTTGGTCTTTATTTTTTTAAAAGAAAAAATTGGGGGAGCAATCCCCAAAAAATACTTTTTAATTATCAGTTAATATATATGTTTAATATAATAATTTAAAAATATGACCATAAGAGGTGAAATAAATGCCTAAGATGCCTGAAAGTCCGAAAGATTTTAGCCATTTGATCAAGCAGCATCCCTGTTTTAGTGGGGAAGCCCACTTTAAATATGGTCGGATTCATTTACCGGTTAGTCCGGATTGCAATATTCAGTGCCGTTTTTGTAAAAGAAGTTTCAATAAGTTTGAAAATCGGCCCGGTGTCAGCCGAAGTTTATTAACTCCAAAAGCAGCCGTAGAGATGGTAACTAAAGCCCTGGCAAAATGTCCTGAAATCACAGTGGCCGGAATTGCGGGTCCAGGAGACACTTTGGCCACTGATCATGCTTTAGAAACCTTTGAACTTATTCATCAACATTACCCGCAGCTTATGAATTGTCTAAGTACCAATGGTTTGCTTCTGGAGGAAAAGGCAGAACACATCATCGCTGCCGGAGTCAAAACAGTAACTGTTACTGTGAATGCTTTGGATGATAATATATTGCAACAAATATGCTCTCATATTGTCTATCATGGTCAATTATTTACCGGATCTTATGCAGCCCGCTTTTTAATAGCTGCACAGATAGCAGGTATTCGTAAGATTCTTTCATTGGGGGCAATCGTTAAGGTTAATACGGTGTTGATCCCCGGTATTAATGAACATCATATTAAACAGATTGCTGAGGTTATTTCAGATTTGGGAGTATCTATATTGAATATCATTCCGCTTATTCCGCAACATGAATTCAAAAATTATCCGGCTCCGGATTGCCAGCAGCTTAATATCGCTCGTGAAGCAGCTGAAAAATATCTGCAGGTTTTTCGTCATTGCCAGCATTGTCGTGCTGATGCTTGCGGTATCCCTGGCAAGGGTCAAGATTTAGCCGAAGGACTGTATGACGTAGAGCTAACTACTTTTTCACATGGCTAGACTTTGACAAGAATGATAAATGGTTACAAAATACAAAGGAGTGAACATTTTGTCGAAAAAAATCAAACAGATTGCGATTTATGGTAAGGGAGGCATCGGAAAATCCACAACAACTTCCAATATCAGCGCAGCGTTAGCAAAGAGTGGCTATAAGGTGATGCAATTTGGCTGCGATCCCAAAAGCGATTCCACCAATACATTACGGGGCGGCAAATACATACCCACAGTACTTGATACTTTACGGGAGAAAAATGCCGTAAAGGCTGAAGAGGTTTTGTTTCAGGGGTTCGGCGGGGTTTATTGCGTTGAAGCAGGCGGTCCGGCCCCTGGAGTTGGTTGCGCCGGCCGGGGTATCATTACCGCGGTACAACTTTTGAAACAACTGCGTGTTTTTGAAGAGTTGGATTTGGATTATGTCCTTTATGATGTATTAGGCGATGTGGTTTGCGGAGGGTTTGCGGTTCCCATACGAGAAGGCATTGCCGAACACGTTTTTACGGTATCATCCGCTGATTTCATGGCTATTTATGCGGCCAACAATTTATTCAAGGGCATTCAAAAGTATTCCAACAGCGGTGGAGCACTCCTGGGAGGCGTTATTGCCAATTCTATCAATGCACCTTATGCCAAAGAAATCATTGATGACTTTGTGAAACAAACCGGCACTCAAGTGATTGGTTATGTGCCACGTTCGGTTACAGTCACTCAGAGTGAGTTGCAAGGTAAAACAACTATCGAGGCGGCGCCTGATTCCGAACAGACTAAAGTTTATCAACAGTTGGCGGATCGCATTGCAAATCATACTGATTCCAAGACTCCAACACCGCTGGATGTTAAAGATTTAAGAGAATGGGCTGCCAAATGGGCTGATCAACTTCTGGCGATGGAGACTGGTGAGGTCCGCAGTGTGGCCGCGAATATTTAACGACTTCAATAGAATGAGGTAACGAATATGACAGTTAATATCCATCGTTAGGGACTCAACAGACTGTTTTGGCGATTATTTGGAGCGAGCCCCTAACTTTTTGCTGGAATTCCGTTCTGATTTACCGGGCCGGTTTGTGAATATCACTGAATCAGCCGCTTTTTGGGAAATGATTTAGGCTTATTACCGGGTCCTCAATTGGGGCAGCGCTTGGCAGTTATCAATGAATCAAAAAGGATGAATGGCGATGATTAACATTCAAGGACTAAGTAAAACTTTTAACACGGCTGACGGGAAAGTATATGCTCTCAGAAACATTAACCTCCAGATCACCGAAAGCGACATTTTTGGAGTCATCGGATTTAGCGGTGCCGGGAAATCAACTTTAATCCGTTGCCTAAACCGCTTGGAAGAACCGGACAGTGGGTCGATTTGGATTGGTAATGATGAAATCACCAGTCTGAATAAGCAACAACTGCGTGAGGCCCGGAAACACATCGGTATGATTTTTCAACATTTTAACCTGTTTGATTCGAAAACAGTATTTGAGAATATTGCATTTCCATTGGAAGTTGCCCAATTTTCCAAGCGGCAAATTCGGGAGCGGGTAGAACAGTTATTGGATTTGGTTGAGCTAACTGAAAAAACCAATGCTTATCCTTACCAGTTAAGCGGGGGACAAAAACAAAGGGTTGGGATAGCCCGGGCATTGGCTAATAATCCTGCAGTCTTATTGAGTGATGAAGCAACTTCGGCCTTGGATCCGAAAACAACGTATTCCATCTTGGAATTATTAAAGAATATCAATCAAAAATTCAACCTGACCATCGTATTAATTACTCATGAAATGGATGTATTGCGACGGATATGCAATCATGTTGCGGTCATTGAAGATGGCTCCATTACGGAAATGGGATCGGTGCACGATCTGTTTACCAACCCCCAAACCGATACCACCCGTTTGTTTGTCCAAAGTGATATTGAATTACAGCAAAACAATTATGTAATTTGAGGATGATGGCGATGATATTGGCGAATGATGTCTTACCCTTACTTGGAGTTGCAGTACTTGAAACCACTTATATGGTGGTGATGTCGACCCTTTTTGCATTATTATTAGGATTACCCTTAGGTATAGCATTGGTGGTTACTTCGGATGGGCATATCTCTGGATTGCCTAATATTCATAGTGCGATCAGTACGGTGGTTAACATCTTCCGGTCTTTTCCTTTCATTATTTTAATTGTATTAATACTGCCTTTATCGCGCTGGCTGGTCGGAACTACGTTGGGATCCACCGCTGCAGTGGTACCACTAGCCATCGGTTCAGCCCCTTTTTTGGCCCGGCTCATTGAGAACAGTTTAAAGGAAGTGGAAAAAGGCAAGATTGAAGCGGCATTATCCATTGGAGCCAAACCGTTTATGATTATCTGGAAAGTTATGATTCCGGAAGCTCTGCCGTCTTTGATTCGAGGTATTACTTTGGCAATCATTACTATCACAGGATTTACTGCTACCGCCGGGGCCATCGGAGCCGGGGGACTGGGAAGTTTGGCGATTCGTTTCGGCTATATGCGATATCGCAATGATGTTTTAATTGCTACAGTAGTTGTTTTAGTCGTGATGGTTGAGGTTATCCAATGGACCGGCAATTTTATCGCTCACTGGCTGGAAAGAAAACATCATTGATAATTACATACGACCTGGGTATAAGGATTTAGAACCTATTTTATTTGCATGAAACATGGAGAAAGGCCTTTATTATTGATTATATATATCCATATACAAATATATAAGTAAATTAATATATTTAATTATAATTTATCATTATCGCGGAATTTCGCTAAAACAAAAGGATGAAACTTAGCTCCTCTTAAGTTGAAGAACGTGGTGGGGACAGAAATTATCGTGAACTTTGTTGCAAAAGAGTATTTCAAAAAAATTGAAAGGGTGATTGAAACGAGTCGTAAATTATTCGTGATTGTTGCAATTGTGGCTTTAACATTATCTTCTTTGGCCTTAGCCAACAATGTTACGTTGAAAGTCGGCGCTGCCGTGGTGCCTCATGCCGAAATATTGGAATTTGTCAAGCCGGAACTGAAGAAGGCCGGGATTGATTTGCAAATAGTGGTTTTGGATGATGAAGGCCAGTTAAATCCAGCTCTGGCCGATAAACAAATCGACGCAAACTATTTTCAGCATGTGCCTTATCTGGAATCGGTTTCTAAGGAAAAAGGGTACCAATTTGCTGTAGCCGGTAAAATCCATGTCGAACCCATCGGGTTTTATTCTCAAAAGATTAAGAGCAAATCGCAACTAAAAACGGGCGCGGAAATCGCCATTCCCAACAATCCTTCCAATGAATACCGTTCATTAGTCCTTTTAGAGGCAAACGGCCTCATCAAACTCAAAAAAGATTTGGCTAACTATCAGGCAACTCCCAGTGATATCATTTCCAACCCCAAGGAACTTCAGTTCATCGAAGTCGAGGCGGCTCAATTGACCCGTAGTTTACCGGATGTAGACGGTGCAGTGATTAACACTAATTTCGTACTGGATGCCAAAATTGATCCCAAGAGCGCTATTTTCCGGGAAAATGCCAATTCGCCTTATGCCAATGTGATAGTAGTTCGCAAAGGTGACGAAAATCGTTCGGAAATTAAAAAGTTAATATCGGTTCTGCAAACTCCGGCTGTAAAAGGATTTTTGCTCGACAAATATAAAGGTTCCGTTGTACCAGCATTTTAGGAAAAAGGCAATGAATAATTATCATTGTAATCAAAAAAAAGCCTGCCTTAGAAATAAGACGGGTCTTTTTTTGTGAACATCATGGTCTTATGGCTTGGACTTATTTTTTGGAAGCCAATCTACATGGGATCAATCATATGAAATACATCGGTTCTTCCGGGACCATAGTCCGGGCCCTGTCTGTCAGATCTTGAAGGGTGACGCTATCTAAAAAATCATTAATTTTATCCCGCAAGTCCTCCCAGAAAGAACGGGTGACACAGTATCTTTCGCGTTCACAATAGGAACCGCTTGAATTATCGCCGACACACTGGACGGGGATGATGGGACCTTCAAGGGAACGGAGTATTTCTCCCACTTTCATTTCGTGAGGCGGCCGACCCAGTTCATAACCGCCTTGTGCACCCCGGGAAGCCCGGACTAAACCAGCTTTGCGCAGATTGGTAAAAACTTGTTCCAGATAGGATTCGGAAATAGCCTGGCGCTCAGCAATAACTCTAAGGGCCATAGGACCATCCGTAGCATGGAGCGCCATATCTACCATCGCACGTAACCCATAGCGGCCTCTTGTTGAGATTTGCAAAATTGACCCTCCTTTAAATCGAAATATTAGTAAACAAATAGGATTTAAATAAATGCTACCATATTTTGAAGATCTTTGCAAGTAGTTTAAATACAGATAAATGACTTCATGCGAATGGAAAGAATATTAAAACCCGGAGTTGTCATTGAAATTAGTGCAACATAATTTATATTTGAGGTGCAGCAACTATGATAGAAGAATTCAAAGACTTCATGCTTCAAGAAGAAATAAACAATAATACTGTCAATTCTTATTTGCATCATTTAGATGATTATTTGAAATGGTTTCGTGATAGTTTCGGATCCGAACTTACAAAACTTTATCGTGAAAATATCTTGGACTTTAAAAGTTATTTATCGACTCATCGGATATTAAATGCAAAAACTATTAATGCCAAACTTGCTGCCTTAAGCAAATTCAACGAATTCTTAATTCAATGGCATGTACAATCTGATATGGTAATCTTTAAAACAGACTATATGAGGGTTCAGGTTGACTTTGCAAGCCCTGCTGATGTTTCTA
Source organism: Bacillota bacterium (assembly GCA_003501335.1). Classification (GTDB taxonomy): domain Bacteria; phylum Bacillota; class UBA4882; order UBA8346; family UBA8346; genus UBA8346. Next base: position 5,814 of record DNPQ01000338.1, on the reverse strand, counting down.
AAAATGAAGTGGAGGCTTTTAGACAAAAAATTTTAGAAAGTGATAATAAAAGAGATTACACCATAGTAACTTTATTAGCCTATTCCGGTATGCGGATTTCCGAAGCTATCAGTTTAAAATTGAGTGATATCAATTTATTGGCTAAAGAAATATTAGTGCGTTATGGGAAGGGTAAAAAACAAAGGCTTGTGATAATCAATGATAAAATCGTTAATGCCATAAAACAATATTTGAAAGAACGGGAAACACAAAAGTTTAAAGATAGTGAATACCTATTTATTAGCCGGGAATCCGAAAAGGTAAGCCGTACTAGAGTAAACCATATTTTTAATGATTATAGCGACAAAATAACTCCCCATACTTTAAGGCATTTCTTCTGTTCCTATGCTTTGGAAAATGGGTGGTCTGTTCATGAGGTAGCCGGCCAGGCGGGACATTCTAATATTCATATGACTTTGATTTATATGAATCCGTCGAGGGAAGAGATGAAGAGGAAGGCGAATCTTTTATAATTAAAGTATAAACTTATGTCAGTTTATACAGTCATATATGACTCATTTTTTGTTTTCCAGAAAGAGGATAATAATTATGTATCAAGAATTAATGAAAAAGGAAAAGCATTTTAATTCTAAATAATGTAAATAAGAAGGTTTCCATATGATGAAATACATGCCTTGTTTACTTGATAAGGAAATAAATATTGAAGATTATGATGCTTTTGGACATAAACATTTTGCAAAAGCTCTAGAGAGTCTTATTGAATCTAATAAAAATTTACCTCCATATAGTATTGGTCTATTAGGAAAATGGGGAACCGGAAAAAGTTCTATTAAAGCTCTTTATTTAAATTCCTTAGTAAACAATAAAGAAAATACTAGAAAACGAAAGATAAAACCAATTATTTTTAATGCTTGGCAATATGGAGGGGAAAATATTAAGAGGGCTTTACTTAGACAAGTTTATTTGGGGTTAGGGGGAAATAAAAGAAATCTAAATGATATATTATTTCATGTTATTCAACGACAAAAATTAGATAAAAGACCATTTAAGGAAGTACTTCTAGATTTCAGAGAAATGTGGATTTGGGGTTTTTCACAATTTATTTTTATAAGTTTATTAGCTTTGGCAATTAAATTTTTAATTGGAACAATAAATGGAATAACAATAGGAGCTACTTCAATTGTTTTTATTGTTGGAAACCTAATTATACAATATATCCAAAACCCAGAAAGGAATATTATCAAACGATTTGGAAACTTTACTCAGATTAAACCCCCAAGTTCATCTCCAGAGGAATATGAAGATTTATTAATTGTTCAATTAAATAAATTCAAAAAGAAAAGAAGTAAAAACTGTGAGAGAGTAGTGGTTTTTGTTGATGATTTAGACAGGCTTTCAGCAGAAGAAATGGTTTGTGGTTTAGATACTATACGAACTTTTATGGAAATACCCACTAACAAATTACCGGAGAATCTTGGTATTATTTTTGTTATTTCATGTGATGAAGACCGAATTGCTGAAGCTTTAGCTAACCGCCGTAAAGATAATACGAATGGGATTAAGGATGGGATTTTTGATCAAAACTATGCTCGTAGATTTTTAGATCGAATCTTTCAATTTAGACTTGAAATACCACAATTCCCCAAACAGGATATGAGAAATTATATTATTAAAAAATTAAAAAATGATGCACCTGAATTTGTTCAAGACTTAATAGAATGTAATATAAATTTAGAAACAATAGTTAATCGATTAATTCATGTTGGTGTTCAGAGCCCTAGGAATGCATTGCAAATTATTAATTCTTTTTTACAGTGTTGGTGGATCGCTAGGCAACGTGAATCTGAGAATATCGAAAAACCAGGTGGTTTACAAGTTGGTGCTGTAACAAATTATCCAGAGACATTAGCTGCTTTATGTGTATTGCGAGTTGATTTCCCTGATTTTTATAAAGATTTACAGAAACAATCAAATCTTATCAATGCTTTTATTGATGTGTTTATCAAAAAAATAAAACTTGAAAGTCAAGATGAGTCTATTCAACCACTTCTAAAAAAATATATGCTCCCTAATACAGAAGAATTAAATAACAACTGTCGTATTTTAAGACAATATATTTCAAGTATAAGAGATCTAAAAAACCCTTTAAGTCTTCAACCATTTTTATTACTCTCACAAGACCCATTAACACGTAAACATGGTACTGATAATGCAATACGAGTTTTTAATGCTCTTGTTTCAGGAGATTTTCATGGACTATTAGAAGAATTCAATGCTAAAAATGAAGGACAAACTTTATCAGAAGACAATGTTCTATTACTTAGTAGTATGGAAGAAGAGATAAAAGAACAAACAATAGAAGAACAAAAAAATGCATCAATAGTAATAGGTGAAATTGTTAAATATCTTCCAAATGAGGGTGCCTCAATTATTTTAAACCCTCTTTCTATTAAGCTTATTGAAAATCCAGATTTACGATTTCGATTAGGTTTATATAAAATAAACGAAATAATATATTTTATCGAGCCATTAATTCGACAAAAAATAGCTTACTGTTTAATAGATGATTTCTTAAAAAACAATAATAAAATTGACTTTAAACTAGAAAATGGAGAATCACCAACAATAGTCCAGGTACAAACACAAGTTATTGAAGCTTGTTCAATTATATTATCTATTAGAAAAAGCGATGGTTTAAATAAAGATTACGATTCAAAACTGTTAAATTGGCTTGAAACAAGACAAGTCATAAGTTTTAATGAAGAAAAAATCACGATTCCATTTAACCAAGTTGAAATTTGGATGAATCAGCATGAGGATCATTTATTACCAGCATTTTCTTCTGGTTATATAGAATTATTATATAAAGAATTATTAGCAGAAAATATAAGTGATTTTGACCTAGATATAGCTTTATCTAGATGCTCAAGAGCTTTTATTTTATTATGGGAATCAAGGAATGAACATGAAAACTATAATTTCTATGCACAATTAAATAATTATATCACTCTAAAAATGGAAAAAGCTATTTATATGGCATGGAATACTACTGAGTTATATTATGAGTCATGGGACTCAAACCAAGTATCTGCCTTTATAAATAACTTTACAGAACGGATTAATAATTATTTGAATGACCCAAATAATTGGAAATTAGAAAATTGGAAAAATGGGTTAGATAAACTTATTTCTCTTATTGAGAGAAGAGAGAATGATTTAATAAACCAAGAAACAACCGAAATAATTAAATTAACTAAAATTTGTAGTTATAAAGATGAAATTGGAGATTATTCAATCAAATTATTAGAATTACTAAAAATAATTGACAAAGATAATTATGACAAAGTAATTGAAGATTGGGCATTGAACCCACTAACAAATTTAGCAAACAGTTGTTTGAATTGGATTGGGGTTAATTTTAATATTATTAATCAAGAACAATGTAATCAAATTACATCTCAGTTATTAGAAATTTGTAAAAGTAATGTTCTTAGCAAAAGGCAAGGAGAAGTCTTTCAAAATATTTTAAATAATTTATCAGATCCTATAATTTTGACTGATTCAATTCAAGAGTTTATTAGTAATCTGTGTTCCGAAATTCCGAAACATATCGATGTGTTAGAAGATTATTTAATGGTTGTATTTCCTACAATAAGATTATTTATTAAGAATGGGACTATACCTATATGTACAATGTTACATACTATTTTTACAAATGAAGAAATTAAACCCTCTATTTTAGGATGGCTACATAGTCAAATGATAAATTTTTGGCCTTCAAATTTAAACTCAAATGAACAATATAAACCAAATGAAATCTTCGATTTTGCTCAAAAAAAGGCGATTGAAAATCCAGGAGAACAATACATATATGAAATTTTAAACTCTTTAAATAATATGATTAACCAAAATATAGTAACTAATAATTTCGAAATTGAACTAATTGATTTAGCGTGTGCTTTGTGGCATATTGATCAAAATAAATCTCAAGAAATAATTCTATCCTATAATACTGCTCCAAGTGATTTGTCTTATATTTTAAATTTGTTTAATAATATTGATCTAAGTAATGAGATGACAGTCAATAATCTTTCAACAATTTTAAGCCATTTTACAATGTTTTTGACTGAAGAACAAAAATTCAATATATCTATAAATCTTATTGAAAATCCAAATGATATTACCTTGAGAACCTGGGTAATGGCTCAAGGAATATCTAAATCTTCATTTTTAAAAACCATTATTGCTAATAACAGACTAAATGATGGCCAGAGAAAACGTGTTTGGTTGCAAGCTGTAGAACATTCTGAAGAACTGGGATCTAAGTTCTTTGGACCAATAATACCATCACTTTTCCAACTAAAAGATGCACCAGAAACAATCCAATCTATATTTGATAGTCAGGATAAAATATTACTAACTCTTAGAACATCATATGAAAAAAAGTCTTTAAAAGCAGCCTTAATTATTGCTACAGATTTTACTTTATCAAATGAGGCAAAAGAACGGTTAGAAATTTGGATAAGTAAAATTGATGCTAAGGTTAAAGGTAGCGATATTAATAAACTTATCCAATCTAAGTATAAAGAAATAGAACAATTAAGGGTAAATGAATTCAATTTCTCATTAGCTGAAAAAATACTCAAGAATTTTTATAAAAAAAGTGCAAACGAAATGGCATCCACAAAAGAAGAATCAAAATAAATTAATACGATTTGTATATAGTATGTGCTTTTTGATAGTCCGAACGGTATTTTTTTAATTTTTTTTGAGTCGTATAATACATATTATGTTAACTAAAATATGAAATTCAATGGAAAGTGCTAGTTTTAATAAGTACAAGGACAAGAAAATACCCTCTTTAGGAGGACATTGACATTTAAATGTATTTATTGGTGACAGCTAAATGCATCCATTAATTTATAAAAAATAACAGCTAAATGCAACTATTAAACCTTAATCTGTAACGTTTATTTTAAATGTTATTTTCATCATTGTACGAAAGTAACACTTAATTTTAAAATAAACACTTTTTGTATCGTACGAAACAAAAGATCAATACCTATCTTCAAAAAGCATCACGAGGCTCCCTTTATCTTTGCCTGATTCATCCTTACGGTCAATACTGTGTATATATATGTGGCATCTTTTTGAAATGTCTTATATGAAATATTATGCACGGTGATTTTTTCAAGTACGAGAACAAAGTCATAATAATTTTTCAGAGGTTGGCAAAAGTATATTTCGAAACCCCTCTAGCATCTCAGAATAGTGGGTTCCAAAAGTTTTGTTAAATAGCTTGGGGATTCCTATGTGTTCACACTGTTCATTTATAACTTTTATTTCTTCAATTAGGGCATGAAAAATCCATGTTTCCATGACCCATTCCCCGTTTATTAAATTTAACATATCTTTCTAATATCTCAATATTAAAATAGATGATTTTAAATTGTTTTTCGCCCTTCTGCATCAATACGGAATAAGGCTTAGTATAATTCTAATGGAACAGATTCAAGTGCCTTTCTCGTTGGGTAAAGGACCGAATAGTTTGTCTTCTTAGTCTGCTTTATTGACGATTTTATCGACTAAATGTAAATAGATATTGGCTAGTAATGGTGATATGACGCCTCCTTGAGGTGTTCCCTGGTTGTTGTTTCTTCCGCCTTTGTATTTGCCATCTTCAACAATTGGAGCCTTTAGCCACATTTTGATAAGATGCAACACGTTCTTATCGCTAATCCGTTTTCCAATGAGTATCATTAGTTTGCTATGGGGTTATTGTATCGAAGTATGAACTTAAATCTGCATCTAGAA
>DNPQ01000524.1 GCA_003501335.1 Bacillota bacterium | reverse complement strand
CGGATGAACCAAAAAAGATTTAAGAAAATGGAACTCGCTAAACAAGCGATAATCCCGCCGGAACTAGTCGGCAACCCTGATTACCGGACTTTGATCATCGGGTGGGGCTCAACCTATGAAGCCATTAAGGAAGCATTAGCCGTTTTAAATTGCGGAGAATTGGCGTTTCTCCATTTCAAACAAGTCTTCCCGGTAGATCCGGAGCTTGCAAACTACTTAAAAAAAGCATCCCAAACCATCATCGTGGAAAATAATGCGACCGGTCAGTTCGGCAAGTTGATTCAACTAACCACCGGCATGACCATCCGGCATCAAATTTTTAAATATAACGGCATGCCTTTCTCCGTAGAAGAACTGGTGGACCAAATTCAAAAAATAGTAACGAAGGAGGGAAAATGATGAACTCTGAAATTTATAATCAGGAGATCGCTGATATTAGCTGGTGCCCCGGTTGTGGGAACTTTGGCATCCTAAATATCTTGAAACAGGCATTGACGGAATTGGAGATCATGCCGGAGGATTTAGTGATGGTGTCCGGTATTGGCCAAGCAGCTAAAATCCCTCATTATTTGCGGTGTAACTTTTTTAATGGGCTGCATGGCCGGGCTTTACCCCCCGCAACGGCCATCAAGGCATCGAATCCCCAATTGACCGTCATTGCCGAAAGTGGAGAAGGTGATATGTATGGCGAGGGTGGCAATCATTTTTTACACACTATCCGGCGGAACCCGGATATCACCAATATTGTCCACAATAATATGGTCTATGGTTTGACAAAAGGCCAGGCTTCCCCAACCAGTGGCCAAGGCTTTCAAACTCCGGTACAAGTCAGTGGGGTTACCAATGAGCCTTTTAATCCGATTGCCGTGGCTTTGGCGCTGGATGCCTCCTTTGTAGCCAGAGCTTTTGTGGGTGATGCAGCCCAGACTAAGGAGATCTTTAAAAAAGCGATTTTACACCGCGGGTATGCATTGGTTGATGTTTTACAGCCCTGTGTTTCATTTAACAAACAAAATACCTATCAATGGTTTAAAGAGCATACCTATTACTTGGATGAAAGCCATGATCCGGCAAATCGGATTGCCGCCTTTACCAAAGCGATTGAAACCGAGAAGTTGCCTTTGGGCATCTTTTATAGTCATTCCAAGCCAACCTTCGAGGATAATCTTGGAATTTATCACGAAAATTTGGAACCCCTTTATCAAAGAACACTCAATATCGGAAAATTAGAGGAACTGATCGCTGCAAAAAAGTGACCCTTTGATTGAGCCACTGAGCGATAAAATTCAGCGAAGACTTTCTGCTTTTTTAAATCTTTATTGTTGTGAGATATATCGGGCGTAATCATAAAGCAATTATAAAAAATAAAATGAAAGGGAATTTTTACGATGGATGCTTTGGAACTGGCAAAGAACATGGAGCAAGACGGTGAAAAAGTTATTGGCTTTATTAGTAAATGAAGGAGAAATTAAAATGGGTTTATTACTTGCTAATAAAAATATATTGATTATGGGATTAAGAAATAGATGGAGCATTGCATGGGGTATTGCCAAATCAGCTCATGCGGAAGGCGCTAATCTGATATTTACTTACCTTGGAGAGAGGGAAAAGGAAGAGGTTCAAACATTGGTTCGGGCCTTGGAAGATTATTCGGTTTATCCATGTGATATAACCTCTGATGAAGATATTGATCGCTTATTTGGAGAGTTGAAAGAAAAATATGGCCTTATTCATGGGTTAGTCCATTCGATTGCCTTTGCCAAATCGGCCGACATCCAAAATGGCTATGTCAATACAACAAGAGAGGGCTTTTCCATGGCCATGGACATCAGCGCTTATTCCCTTGCGGCAGTCACTCGCAGAGCCAAGGATGTAATGACTCAAGGCGGGAGTGTTATCACACTTACGTATATGGGTTCGGAAAAGGTCTTTTCGGGTTATAACATAATGGGCGTTGCTAAAGCTGCACTTGAGACAGGCGTAAAATATCTAGCTTCAGAGGTAGGACCCGGTGGTATAAGGGTCAATGCGATCTCGGCTGGCCCGATTAAGACAAGTTCGGCCAAAGGTGTCAGGGATTTTGACAATATACTTGATGTAGCTCTTCAGAAAGCGCCTTTACGGAGAGAAATCACCCAGGAAGACATTGGCGGTTCGGTGGTTTTCTTCTTAAGCGATCTTTCAAAAGGCGTTACCGGAGAAGTGTTGCATGTAGATTGCGGACTGCACATCATGGGAATATAGGAAGAAGCGTCCATCTCATAAAAATTAGTTAACATAGTAATATTTTATGTTGTAAATTAAATTAATATAATATATAATTAACTTAGTTGAATTTTCATATGGAAGGAGGTAAATGAAATGAAAATTTTATACAGTGCGAAAGCAATTTCTTCTTCAGGGGGCCGTGAGGGTAAAGTCCGAATTGATAATAGTCCTTTAGAGTTTGAAATGGCAAAACCGGTTGAACTTGGGGGTTCCGGGAAGAGCGGCGTGAATCCCGAGCAATTGTTTGCAGCCGGCTATGCCGCTTGTTTTGAAAGTGCTCTCTTGCATGTGGCCCGTCATAAGAATCTGAGTTTAACTTCAACTTCAGTTGCTGCGGAGGTCGGAATCGGTCCCAACGGAAAAGGCGGTTTCTTATTAAGCGCCACCATAACGGCTACTATTACTGGAGTGGATCAAGTAACGGCAGATACTTTAGTTCAGGAGGCACATCAAGTTTGTCCATATTCCAATGCAACTAGAGGGAATATGGAGGTAACTGTATCAGCCCGGGTAGTATAGTTAAAAATACTGGGAATAGTATAAAAAAAGCTCAGAAAGGAAGGTTTAAAAAATGCCCAATTTTGCAAACCCATTTCAAGGGAATATTGATCGAAAAATTTCCAAAGAAGAACTGATTCAGGCGATACGCTTGGATATCGCAGGAGAACTTGAGGCGATTTATATTTATGATGCGCATGTTCAGGCAACGGATGATCAACTGGCTCAAAAAGTTATCAGCGATATTCGTGATGAAGAGAAAGCTCATGTTGGTGAATTGATAACTTTGTTACGGATTTTGGATCCCGAGGAGGCTGCTCACTTTGCTAGCGGCGAAGGAGAAGTCAAAGAAATGCTTGCGGAGCTAGGAATTAGTCAGCCTGTAACGAGTCAGCCCGAAAAAACGGGAGTTGACTCCGGTACGGCCAGCACGGTTGGAAGTTTAATTTGAAAAATAGAACTTAACCCGTGGTAAGTATCCCGGATCGTTTTATGCTTTTTTTCTTGGCGAGAATCCGTTTGTATGGTTTTGGTCCAGATTCAATAAAATAGGAGAAGGAGGTATGGATGATGGATTTTTTATTAAGAAAAGATTCCCCCTTTACGGGTGATGAGTGGAATAAAATTGACCAGATGGTCGTAAATACGGCCCGGCAAACATTAACAGGCCGGAAGTTCATACATATTTTCGGCCCTTTGGGAGCCGGTACTCAGAGTATTCCGGTCGATGAATTTGGAGAAGTTGCACCTGGGGATACCAGCTTTTTTGGTGATGATGATAATACTCCACTCAAAGTACAAGGAAGAAGATTCACAGAAATACCAATGATTTATAAAGACTTAGTTATTTCCTGGCGGGATTTGGAAAATAGCAAACAATACGGATTACCCTTGGATCTTTCCTCAGTCGCGGGCGCGGCCGCGATTTGCGCTAAAAGGGAAGATCTGTTGATTTTTTGGGGAAATGAAGTTTTAGGATTCGCAGGACTGGTGAATGCCACTAAAGTGAAACATCTGGAAAAGAAAAATTGGTTGGAAGGTGAAAATCCTTTTCAAGATGTGGCTGTTGGCATAAAAACGCTTCAAGATCAAGGATTTAGCGGAAAATTGGCACTGGCCGTCAGTCCCGACCTTTATATGCAGATGCAACGGATTCAGCCAAAAACCAATTTATTGGAGATTGACCGGGTGAAAGAACTGGTGGGTGGAAATTTATATCAAACCCCGGTGCTTGGTGAAAATAAGGCCGTATTGGTCTGCCCAGAGCCTCAAAATATGGATTTGGTCATTGGCCAGGACATGATTACGGCCTATTTGGGACCTGAAAAGTTAAATCATGAGCTGCGTGTCTTGGAGACGGCCTTATTACGGCTGAAAAGGAAAGATGCTGTAATTGTGTTTGAATAATTACAGTGTACTTGGTTTATTTGAAACGATGAATTATAAAAAAGAAAGTAGAACTTACATTATTTCCTAGACAGCATAGTAAGGAATAGTACGTTTTAGATAGAGGAATATAAGAAAGGAGGTTATCATCTTGAAAAAATATGAATGCACCGTTTGCGATTATGTTTATGATCCGTCCGTGGGCGACCCGGATTCCGGGATAGCGCCGGGGACCGCGTTTGAGGATATTCCGGATAATTGGGTATGTCCGGTTTGCGGGGTTGGTAAAGATCAATTTGAAGCTGTTCAATCATAAATGACGACTTTGTTTATTTTATTTGAAAGGCGTATTCATATCAGTTGATAAATATTTTTAATCCATAAAATTTAAAATTATAATTCAAAATTTAAGGAGAAATTACCATGATTGCTAAATTACAAATTTATAAGTGCCCCCATTGCGGGAATATTGTTGAAGTGCTTCAAGT
>DNPQ01000127.1 GCA_003501335.1 Bacillota bacterium | reverse complement strand
GGCGTTCACTTGCTTCCTTAGGAGTGGCTGCTCATGAAACCGGACATGCTATTCAACATGCCAATGCGTATGTTCCACTTTCCGTCCGCAATTCCATTTTTCCGATTGCCAGTTTTGGTTCCAATTTAGGTTATATTTTATTTTTTATCGGTCTTTTTTTTCGCGGTCCGTTTTTGCTAGACCTAGGAATTATCTTATTCAGCTTTTTTGTATTTTTTACCGTTGTAACCTTACCGGTTGAGTTTAATGCCAGCAGCAGGGGTTTGGTTATGCTAACCGATTGCGGTTTTTTATCGCGGGGTGAAGAAGAGGCCGGCGCCCGTAAGGTACTTAGCGCAGCCGCTTTGACTTATGTGGCTGCCGCTGCAATGGCTATTTTGCAGTTGGTACGGATGTTGCTGATAAGGGGTCGCCGGGATGACTAGCAGTACTATCAGCGGCCGCAAATTGGCTGAACTTGTTTTAAACAGGGTAGAAGGACGAGCTGCTTATTTAAATTTGGCGTTGCCGGAAATATTTCACGAGCATCCTGAGGCCGAGCAGCGCGAGCGGGCATTCTGCACTGAACTGACTTATGGAGTTTACCGGCATCTTTATCAGATTGATTATTTTCTGGGGCGGCTGCTGAGCCGCCCTTTTGATTCTTTAAAAACTCCGGTAAAAAATGTCATGCGGATCGCTCTTTATCAATTGATTTATTTAACGGATATCCCGGCACGGGCGGTCTGCTTTAGCGCCGTTGCCCAGGTTAAAAATTCTCAATATCAGGGATTGGCGCCTTTGGTCAATGGTGTACTCCGGGCTTATTTAAGAAATAAGGACAAGCTTAAGCCGCCCGACCGCAGCTTGGACTTGGTAGAATCTTTGGCGATCGAATATTCCCATCCCCGGTGGCTGGTTGAACGTTGGCTAAAAAGGTTTGGGGAGGAGCGAACCGAACAAATTCTGCAGGTGAATAATGAGGAGCCTCCATTGACCTTGCGTTTCAACCAGTATCAGGGTTTAATCAATCACGTGTTGGATGATTTCGACCAGGCCGGTATTAAATATACTATGGGGTTGATATTACCGGAAGCAATCCAAATTAAATCCCTTTCCGGGCCTTTAGATAAACTGGCCTCATTTCAAAGTGGAAAGTTATTCGTCCAGGATGAAAGTTCGATGTTAGTCGCCCATTTGGTCGATCCTCAGCCGGGAGAGACAATTGTTGATCTTTGTGCTGCACCCGGTGGGAAGAGTACGCATCTTGCCGAATTGATGGGTGATCAGGGCAAGATATGGAGTATTGACGACCATCCTCATAAAATTGATTTGATTGTTCAAAATGCTAAAAGGTTGAAACTGCAAAATATTTGTCCCTATTTGGCTGATGCCCGTAATTTTAAAATACCGGGCGGAGGTTTTGCCGATGCGGTTCTGGTTGATGCACCGTGCACAGGAACTGGTGTTTTAAGGCGGCGGGTCGATGCCCGTTATCGCCGGCAGCCGGAAGACATTGAAACCTTAGTTGCTATTCAGCGTGAAATTTTGAGAAATGCTTCGAGGCTGGTCCGTCCCGGCGGGCGTTTGATTTACAGTACCTGTACTTTGGAACCGGAAGAAGATCAAGAACAAATCCAGTGGTTTCTTTCCAAACACCCTGACTTTGAGACAGTCGATTTCGGTAAATTTTTACCGGAAATGCATGTCCGTTATTTAGATGATCCTTGGGAAAAATGGCTGACGATTTTGCCGATATCCGGTGGTGGAGATGGCTTTTTTATGTGCAGGATGGAACGGAAAAAGGCTTAGTTTTCCATGGTATACCAATTTTTTGGGGTTATGAATTAAAATTGAATACGGTGAACAATGGGAGTGGATCCATGAAAATAGCATCTGGAATTGAAATGCTGGAAATAACGGCCAATCTTACCATGGGACCGGGGGTTCTTTATCCTACATTAATTTGGGATCAAGAAGAAGCTATTCTGGTGGACACCGGATTGCCCGGTCAGTTATTGCAAATTGAAGAAGCAATGAAAAAGCAGATGTGCCAGTACCAAGCTGCGAAAAATAATCATTACCCATCATGATATGGATCATGTGGGAAGTTTAACAGCGATTTTAAAGGAATCGCCGCAGAAAATTGAAGTATTGGCCCATGAAAAAGAAAGACCCTACATTCAGGGTGAAAAGTTACCGATTAAGATGGCCCAATCAAGTTCAATCCCGGAGGAGCGACTTGAAAAGATCAAATAAATTTATAACAATCCGGTGGATCAGACTGTGAGCGACGGCCAAAAATTACCCTATTGCGGGGGAATTACGGTTATCCATACTCCCGGCCATATTTGCTTGTATCTCCCTCAAAGTAAAATTTTGATTACCGGCGATGAATTTACTGTGACCGACGGCAAGTCGCTGGGACCGGTTCCGCATTTTACGTTGGATATGGATATGGCGATGAACTCGATGAAAAAGTTGACCCAGTATGATATTGAAACCGTTAGTTGTTATCATGGCGGTATCTATCATGAAAATGTCAATCAACGAATTGCTGAATTGGTAAACAAGTAAGTTTAGAAGAAAACTCCTTTTAGAGAAATGACTGGGCTGAAATGGACCATCCTATCAGCAAAGTCATTTTTTGTTTAAAGGATAAACCGGCTTTGTCCCGAATCGTTTTTTTGCAAACTATAGTTGAAAGTTCAACAATGAAATGGTAAACTCAATATAGTTGAATATTCAACTGTTATTAGGAGGCGATCCAAATTAAGCAACTGAATAACGGCATATTGCGAGAAATCGGCACACTTTCCCGCGCCGTCAATTCCAAAAGCGATCTTAAGTTTAGGGAATACCATTTACAGAAGGGACAGTTTATTTTTCTGACCCGGATTTGTGAAAACCAGGGAATTAATTATATTCAACTTTCAAACATGTTGCGGGTGGATAAGACCACCACAACCAAAGCGGTGCAAAAATTAATTTCCAGCGGCTATATTCAAAAAGTACAGGATGAGTCGGACAGCCGCGCTTATAAGTTATATCCGACCCCCAAAGCTTTGGACCTTTATGAGTTGGTCATTGAAGAGGAAAACAGCAATATTGCGTTTTGTTTTAAAGGCTTTACCCTAGAGGAAATAACCTCTGCTTATGAATTGGTCAAACGAATGAGCGATAATATCGATGCCATATGGCATCAAGTGAAAAATGATAAGGAGTCATACCATGATTCGGCAAGCGACGATAAGTGACTTAAAACCGATAATGAAGATTGTTGCGAAAGTTTGTCAAGAAATGCGCCAACAAGGAAATGAGCAATGGGATGAAAACTACCCCAGAGAAATTGATTTTGGCGACGACATTCAAAAAGAGGACCTCTATGTGGATGAAACGGATGGACAGGTGAGGGGTTTTATTTGCATTAACTATTTTGAACCGCCGGAGTATGGGCAGATTCATTGGTCCGGCAGTCAAAAACCGATGATTATACATAGAATGGCGATCGCCTCTGAATTCCGCAAGCAGGGAATCGGCTCCGGGTTACTGCAGTTTGCCGAACAGCTGGCTCAGAATAATGGAATCCAGTATTTGCGTTCGGATACTAATTCGGCTAATCGTAAAATGAATGCCTTGTTTGGGAAGACGGGATATACATTTGTCGGGGAAATGCCGGCCTTTGGGAAGAAATCTCTTTTTAATTTTTACGATAAATTATTGGTTGGTAATGGTGTAAAAATGGATGAGGTGAAAGGGCTTAAAGATGCCTAGTACTTTAAAATTGGTAATTTTTTTGAAATAGACCTATCGGAAAAAATTAATGTCCCAAAATATAGACACCTGGCGAAATATAAATCGCCAGGTTTTTTATTGGCAATTTTAGTTCTTGATTTTATATATAACATATGTAATAATATTAAACAAGTTATATACAATAAATTATATATAAAAAACATAGGAGTGAATACTATGAGTTTATTGGCTATCAATGGGAGTCCACGGGGGAAGGAAGGAAATACTGAACGGATTTTAGTACCTTTTTTGGAAGGAGTTCGAGCGGCTGGAATTCGAACTGAAACCATTTATCTTAAAAATTATAAAATCAATCATTGTATGGGATGTCTTTCGTGTTGGACTAAAACTCCGGGAGTTTGTATACATCACGATGATATGGCTAAGTTGCTGGAAAAAGTATTGGAGCCGGAGATTATTGTCTATGCAACACCATTATACCATTTTTCAGTTACCGGCTTTATGAAAGACTTTTTAGATCGGTTCTCAATGCCTTTACTTACCCCGGGCATCTTATGCAAGGATGGGCGTTATTATCACGAGGATCGTTACCCGGGCAAAGGGCCTCAAAAAACCGTGCTCATTTCGAACTGTGGATTCCCGAGGCAATATAATTTTTCGGGCCTATGTGAAAGCGTTAGGTTATCATTGGGGCACGCTCCAAATGCAACTATTATTTGTAGTCAAGGTGAATTGCTCCACAGTGAAAAGTTAGCCGGGCTACTTGCGCCTTTTTTTGCTGCGGTGCGAAAGGCAGGAAAAGAAATGGTTGAATATGGATACATAACACCTGAAACACAAACTATCCTCGATAAGGACCTAATGGATCCAATGGTTTATATGGAAAGGGCCAATAATTATTGGCAACAGACTCAAAACTCAACTACAACCGGATAATCTATGTAAATATGAAAGGACGAATTATTGATGAATACAGCTTTGTCAAAAAGAACTTTGATGACCATAATTATTGTAATAGTATTAGCCGTGGCAGGTGGTTGGTTTTGGTATACCAATATGAGTGGCTTTGTCTCAACGGATGATGCTATCGTTGAAGGATATCAATCGACAATCAGTTCCAAAATTTTAGGCCGGGTCAGTGAATTATTGGTCCAAGAGAATGAAAAGGTTACTGCAGGTCAACTTTTGGTGAAATTAGACGACTCCGATTTGCGCGCTCAGGAAAATCAATTGAAAGCAGCGCTTGCCAATGCAGAGCAAAATGTAACCCTGGCCAAGGTCAATCTGAGAAAAAATCAGGATGATTTTAGACGGGCCGTCGCCCAGTTTAAAGAAAATTATATTTCTCAAGAACAATATGATCATGCCAAAAGTGCCCTGGATATTGCCCAAGCCCAAGTAGCCATCGCCCAAAGCCAGGTAAATACAGCCCAAGGCCAACTGGAAGTGATCCAAACCCAAAGTTTGAACACTCGAATTAGCGCTCCCATTAGCGGAGTCATCGCTAAACGTTGGGTTTTGACAGGCGATGTAGTTCAGGCCGGGCAAGCGATCTTTTCAATGTTTGACATCAAGAATGTTTGGGTTACCGCTAATTTCGAAGAGACTAAACTGGCCTCGCTGCGCATTGGGGAATCTGTGGAGATTACGGTGGACGCTTATGCCGGTATCCATTTTAAGGGTAAAATCAAAGAGATCGGTAACAATACCGCCGCCCAGTTTTCCTTGATTCCGGCTAACAATGCGTCGGGTAATTTCACCAAAGTAACTCAACGAATTCCGGTTAAAATCAGCGTTGAGGGTTC
>DNPQ01000161.1:5144-5850 GCA_003501335.1 Bacillota bacterium | reverse complement strand
TTCCGCTCCCCATGGTCAGTAACAAAATAAATGCCGGATAAAGAAAATATAGCCGCACCCGGCCCCCCTGATGGCTCAAAACCTCTATTCCCTTAACTTCAAATGATATAGCCTTCCGAGGACAAGCACTGATACATTTAGCACATTTGGTACAGGTTAAGTTGGCCTTCCCCCTATCCAAATCGTCCTGGGTGAGGGAAAAAGTCGGGCAAACACCGATACATGTTCTGCAATGAATGCATTTGTCTTTCTGAATCCGGACTTCAAAAGCACTTATTTGATTCGTGAATGATTGCATGGCCCCAAATGGACAAAGAAAGCTGCATTGGGTACGCTTTTTGGTAAGTACCGGCATAATAACCACCAAGCCCAGAAACAACAAAAGAAATATGAGCGTTTGAATGAAAACTAAATCTGAAGTAATTTTCTGATATTCGGTTACAGTTTTAAACGGACATAGCCAGGTGCAATAAGTAGGTGATAATGTAGCAATGGAAGTCAAAACCACTCCCAGTAATACCGCATATGACAAATAACGCCATGTAGGATTGACTTTCCTAATAACCGGTTTCTTAAGGATGCGGGAAAACCCATCTTCCAGCCCTCCGTAAAAACAGCCCCAACTGCAAAAGCCTTTTCCCAAAGCAAGCGATACTCCGATCCAGATTACGAGCATACTGGCAATGGAAGCGAAACCTTCCAGGAT
>DNPQ01000161.1:0-4820 GCA_003501335.1 Bacillota bacterium | reverse complement strand
TGACAAAATGGGATTCTCCCCCGGAGCATATCTGCCGAGGTGAAAGAATTGCTGCCGCGAGCCTCGATTAAACCGGGAATAAATGAAATGATAAAACAAACTGCATACGTTACGAATAAAATAGCCCGGTACTTATCAATTCTCCCCGAGTGAACCATCATGATGAACATGGAATTCATAAAAACAAAAGTGATAATCAAAGGGATTAATCTCAACGGATCGCCGGGAATTGGTTTGCCATGACTCAATATCAGCATGGATAACAAAAACACCGGTAAACTAATTAACAACGTTTTCCCTAATCGCCTGTCCGGCTTGGTTTTTGTTTGATGAAACATCGGAAATAATTCCGGACCCCTTTTCACCTTGAGCTACCTCCAATCAAAATCATAATTCCCCTTAGAAAATAGTAACTGCCGATTATTCCGGCCGCCATTTTACCGACATTCGTCAAAACCTGGTTCCGTTTCCAAATTCCAATAAAGGGAACGGGTAAAAAAAATACTGAAGTCCCCAAAAAGAAAAAACTAAAAAAGATCAGAGCACTTCCCAGAGTATGACCCGAGGTTGCGCTGGTAAAGGCTAATAAGAAAGGAGGGCAAAGATTGAAACCAGTAAAAAAGCCGAAAGATACCGGTAAAAAAAAGCGATGACTCGCCCAAAATCCCGAAAAAATTCCTTTGAAATGTTCCACTGCACAACGATTCTTTAGTCTCCCAAAACAATAATAGACCAACAAAACCGCAAGGATAATATAAGATAAACCCAAGAAAATTTCCAAGTAGGCTTGGTGTTTAGTTATCAAAAGGCCAATCATCCAAGCAATAACTGCAAAAACTAAATAGCCCGCCAGTCGTCCCATTAAAAAACCGGCCAAACCAAAATAATTGCTTTTTATACTTTGGCCTTCCCCCAGCATATAAGGGACAATTACCGGAGAACAATATGCCAGACAAACCGTGCCACTGGCCAAACCCAACATAAATCCTCTCATCATTCACTCTCCTCTTACCATCTACATTATAAATTGATATCTATCAATAAACTTGCAATTGGTTTTATTCGGTTCCCAAATGATGGTAAGAAGTACGTTTTGAGATGTAAACGCATTCCATTTTTTGTTAAATTCCAAACTGACTAATAAAGAAATAAAAAAAAGACGACTCTTTCGAATCGTCTTCTCTTCTTAGGATATAAGCTGGAGTATCCAAACCCATTACAAAAAGCAGCCCTCTTTGGTAATGCATAGTTTGGGCAATCATTGGGCCATTAGGACTGCTTTGAGTTCACATACTTAATAATATCTTGAATACTGCGAATCTGAGAAATGACAGGCCCGTCGTTGGCCCGGTCAATTTTAAAATTAAAAGCTTTTTCCAAAGCCACAATTAAATCCACACTATCCAAACTATCCAGTCCCAACTCTTCAAAAATCAAAGATTCTTTGGTAATTAAATTTTCTTCGATTTCAAATTCGTCCACAAACACTTTTTTAACCTTCTGAAATATTTCATTAATTTCCATTTTCATAGCTCCTTAATAATAAAATAGAATTGATACCTCCAAAAGCAAAACTGTCTTTCATAATCAGACGCGGTTTAACAGCTTTGAATTCTTTTAAATAATTAATATTGCCACAGTTCGGATCGGGATTTTCCAAATTTTTGGTAGGGACCAAACACCCTTTTTTCATCATTTCCAGACAAACAATTAATTCTAAAGCAGCGCTTGCCCCCAGTGTATGACCCAGATGTCCCTTTAAACTACTGACATAAGGAGTATATCCCTTAGCGTTAAAAACCTTTTCTAAAGCGAGCGACTCTTCAGAATCTCCTTGAATGGTTCCGGTGCCATGGGCGTTAATATAGTCAATATCCCCAAGAGCAATACCGGTTTCTAATAAAATTCGTTCAATACCGGCAACCAAATCACTTTCCGTCACCCTGGACATATGTTCGCCACTGGAAAAGGTATTAAATCCTATAATTTCACCAAGGATTTTGGCTCCTCTTTGTTTGGCGCTATCTTCACTCTCTAAAATAATGGCACCGCTGCCTTCGCCACAGACAGTTCCGTCTCGATCTTTATCAAACGGTTTAGGGGTTTTATCCGGTTGATCATTATAATGACAAGAAGCCGCCTGAAGCAAATCAAAAGTTCCAGTGGTCGTTACATGTAATTCTTCGGCGCCGCCACAGATCATTCCTTTTTGCAAACCGTATTTTATAGCCTCATAAGCGAGTCCAATCGATTGCGCCGCTGATGAACAAGCGCTATTGGGTGAAATGACCCGGCCTTTGACATTTAATAAACAAGCGATATTCGCCGCAGCCGTATGGGACATAACCTGAAAAAATTGTCCGGATTTAATCGAGGAGAGACTTTTGTCCTCGATAAACCGCCCCATAAATTCATAAAGTGATTTACTGCTGCCAGTAGTAGACGCAAAGGCAACTCCATAATCGCCTGAAGAAAAGTGCTCTAGGGAAAGCCCGGCCATTTGTACAGCTTCCTCCGCTGATAAACATGCCAGGATCGAAACTCTACCCATATTTCTACGAAAATCACGGGGAATTCTTTTTTCATTTAAATCAATCGATATTGCGCTGCCAACTTCACACAATATATCGGTTATGCTTTCTTTCCAAATAGCGCCAAGATTAATTACTCCTGACCGATTGGAAAATACTCCATCGAAAAGAGCTTCCACTCCGTTCCCAAAAGGTGAAATAGCACCGATACCGGTTATGACGACTCTTTGTAATTTCATTGGTTTATTACCCTCGGCCAGAACTCATTGACGTCAAAAAATTCACAAGCCAAAGCAAAACTGGAAATCATCGAACCCAAAAAGCCCGGATATATTGCTTGACCAACCAAATATAATCCATGGATAGGAGTTCTATGCTGAAATCCCATCGTATTATAAGTCTGTTTAATGCCATACGCGGAACCATTGACTGTTTTGGTATATCTTTCAAAAGACCAAGGTTTCAAATAGTCAATTAATACGGCTTTTCCCTTTAAAATAGGCATTTTATCGTATAATAAATTTTCTAATAATCTTAACTTTTCTTCAGCACGCCCTTTTTTACCTTCGCTGTTAATTGGAAAACCTTGATCATAATCTGCCAGCATTGCACTAAGTACTTTATTGTCACCGGAATGGTTGAATGTGACCCCTAATATGGTCCCTGAATTTCTATCGAAATAAGTGAAATCCTCAAATTCTTGATCGAGTTTAATTTTATAAAATGCCACATAAAATCCAAAAGTGTTTTCAGCCTCTTCCAGTCGCCGCCGGTAAATGGGGCGTAACATATCGCATTTTACTTGGCTGTTTAATAGCTTTGGGTTAAACGACGCAATAACTGTAGAAGCGAAATAGCTGTCACCCTTTACCGTTTTTACTCCCATAGCCTGCTTGTTGTCAATTAAGATTTCAGCAATTTCAGAGTTCAGGTAAAGATCCACTCCTAAACGCGTAAGTTCCCGTTTAGAGTTTGCTAAAAACCGGTTGATTCCATGAATCGTAAAAAAACCTAATGAACGATAAAAGCCACCTAACACCAAAGCATGAACTTTAAATGGAATTTCATCCGCTGTACTGCCTACAAGAATATTATTAAGGGTCCCCAGGATATCAATTAACTCTTGGGGAGCATTGTATTGTTTCAGGTACTCTTGTAACGTATAACTATCTGAGCTCATCAATTCATGAATATTTTTGATATTCGGAGCCATTTGATGATTCAAATAAAATGATTCTTCATTTACTTTTCGAACCTGTCGGATATACTGATGAATCGCTTCAGCGCTTTCAGGAAAATAAGACAAAAAACTTTTTTCTACATTATCAAATCCATTGGGAATGTGGTATTGGTTGGTTCCAATAATAACCCTGCCAAGCCCTTTTTCAACAAGTCCCTTTTCTACCCCATCCGTAACATTTAAATACCGGAAAAAAGAATCAATCACATCCCCCTGCGCCATCCAGCCGCTGATATGAAGTCCCGGGCTGCAACCGCAACCTTCCCGTTGATAGGGTCTTATTAAAGGGGCAATATCTTTATCCCTTTCAAATAAGGCGACCTTTTTGCCTTCTTTTGCCAAAATTATCGATATGGTTAAACCGCTAATACCTGAGCCAATAACAATCGCATCATAATTTACACCGCTTTGATTATCAAGCAACAATTGGTTCCCCCAAATCCGGCTGAATTTAATAACATCATTTTCGGTTGTTTATCAATAGTTTCAGAGGCTATCTTTAATGGAGGCGCCCCCTCCTCTTGTCCGGAAAAATTGATGTTGGGTGCAATAAACCCTCCCTTGGACATTAAAAGTCCATAGACCACAAGAGAGGCTCCTGCCATCCACATTTCATGCCCGGTCATTGATTTTACCGATGAAATCCAAGGCATATCCTGCCCAAATACATTATAAATTGCCTCAGCCTCCCGTAAATCTCCGATCGGGGTTGAGGTCGCATGAGCACAAATATAATCAATGTCTCGGATCGCCACCCCGGCGCGACTTATAACATCACTCATACACCGTTGTAAACCGGCGCCGGATGGTACAGATAATTTATAGCCATCGGAAGAAAATGAATATCCTAAAACTTCACCCAGGATATTGGCGTTTCTTTGTTTAGCCAGATCCATACGTTCAAGCGCGATAATTGCAGCCCCACCGCTTGGCACCAAACCATCCCGTTCTTTATCAAAAGGCCGCGACGCCTTGGCCGGATCATCCACTCTCAACGAAAAAGCTTCTGTAGCATCAAAGCTGCAAACTGCCTGCCAGTTAATTTCCTG
>DNPQ01000392.1 GCA_003501335.1 Bacillota bacterium | reverse complement strand
AATTCGTTAACTTCTAAAGTATCCTCATACACTTCTTCCAGCGAATACCCAAGCATTGCTTTCCGGGTGGCTTCGATTACATGTAAAGTGCTGACTAGGGGAATTGTTTTTGTTCGGATACTAAAATCTTTTTCGATTTCTTCGCCGAAATTGGTTAGGGAACCCATGTCCACTAAGAATAAGATATCTGACTCGATGGCCGTTTCTTTCAAATAATTTTTTAATTTTTCAATCACCTGCTGGGGCTGTTCATCCAAAGGGGCATTGATTCCAATGGCGTACTTGGTTTCGAGTAAACTATTAGCCGCTTCCGCCATCGAAGTCGCTGTTGATAAACCATGAGCGATGATGATGACGGCAACATTATTCTTTGATTTGTCGATAGCGCCTTCATGAAAAATAAAAAACATGGCCAAAAAACCGGCTTCGTCAATGGGCATGGTGATGTCCAGGACCCGATTAATAATTTTAAGACAATCAACCGCAGTGGTGAATTCTTCGTTATGCTCGATCCGGATTTTATTCAATTGTGGATTGATGATTTTTTTACCGCGTTTGATACGCTCAATCGAATTGGAAATATGGACCGCCATTCCATAACGGATTTTATTGCTAAAGGTTTTCCCCAGTTTATCCTCGCTGAACTGGATAATTTCTTCTACAACCCGAATAATATCGCGACTAACCATACTTTCTAGATTGGAGAAATCAATATGCTGATTAACGCTCCGCAGATATGAAGAAAAATATTCCTGGATATCTTTCTCCATTTCTTGCTCCAAAACTTCACTAGGGACTCCCTGACTTTTGAGCTCATGGACTCGGAGATCAATCATGTCATAAATCGTTTCTTCATCTTCTTCAAAAAGGATATTTTCTTCGATACTGTCAAAGATGCAGTATCGTTTATTAATTCCAATCAGTTTGGTCCATAATTGACGGTGTTCCGTCTCCAAATATAAACCTTCCCGAATATAAGGCGGCAGGTCGGTACTGTTGATTTTGATGAGGTCTTTTTTATTCGATATAAAGTCGGCATAAGCTTTGGCGCACGCCAGCTGGATATCGGTTTTTAACTGACCGACATTATTGGGACAATGATAACTTAAAAAGGACTTCATCGAATTAATAGAGACTGAAATCGGTTTACCCAAGCGAGCAGATTCTTCCCGGAAAAATTGGCTAATCAGATTAAACCGTTCCTCCATGTTCCGTTCATCCAAATTTGGCATCCGGATAATCATCGGAATGCGGCGGGTGAATGTTTTTAGTAAAGAAGAATCCGGATTTTCCGTTGTAGCGGAAATAATCAATACCTTGGAAGACCTTTCAATATCGGTTTCTCCAAGTCTGCGATAAGCACCCGTATCCATAAAGGTAAAAAATATTTCCTGCCCTTCTGGCGGAAGCCGGTGAACTTCATCCAAAAATAAAATTCCGTCATTGGCTTTCTCGATGAGTCCGGCCTTATCGCCATCGGCTCCCGTATAGGCCCCTTTTTTGGCGCCAAATAATTGACCTAGGAGTAATTGAGGATTGTTGGCATAATCGGCGCAATTAAAAATGATAAAGGGTGAATTTTTCGGCATTCGTTCCATTTCGATGGCATATTGGTGGATAAGTCCGGCGAACATCGATTTTCCGGTGCCGGTTTCCCCTAAAATCAGGATCGGCATACCCTTGGGTGGATAAAGAACTGCGGCCTTGGCTTGCTCAACAGCAGGGAAAAGGCTGGGATTTTTGAGCAGGAAGCTATCCAAGGCAATGGGTGGCGTTGCTGTTTCGTTTGCTTGGGCAGCACGGTAAATTACCGGTTTTGTACCTTCTTTAATGGCCTTGCCCTCTTCACATAATTTATTGAGATCATTACTGACATTTGCTCTAGTTAATCCGAGCGCATCCGCAAGATTATCGGTGGTAACTCCAGTTTCTTCAGTAAGTTCTTTGAGTTTTTCATAAATGATGTCAATTCTTTTCATGCGGATATCCTCCGTTTATCGATAAAATAAGTTTAGCGATTCTTCAGTCATTTATCAAGTATTATCAATTACCACCCTTGAATTTTAACTGAAGTGTTTTGGCATGCTTTTTGCTTGATATTTATTACAGGGTTAGTCCCATGAAATCAGGATAAGTAAAGGCCTATTGTTTATAATGAATGAAATGAAAGGGTGAAAAAGTTATCAACAAAAGAGAGATAGGAATAAAAATTGTTTTAAATATTATTTCGGCAGGAATAACTGCATTGGGAGTGGCATTGTTTCTAAAATGCAGATTAGGCTCGGACCCAATAACGGTATGGCTGGATGGTTTACATCATACCTTTAAAATACCCTACGGGAATGCCTCGGTATTATATAATGCCTTATTTCTAGTCGTGGCGATTTTTGTTGCCCGCAAACATATTTTTATCGGTACGGTTATTGCCTCATTGGCATGTGGCCCCTTTCTGAATTGGTTTGATGCAATCATTCCCAATACAATAACAGCGCTGCCGTTTATAAATCGCCTAGGACTAGTTATGATTGGAGAAGTTATTTTATGTTTGGGTATGGGTTTAACAACGGCAACTCGTTTTGGGGTAACCACTGTTGATGCTATTTGTTTTGCCGTCTCCGAAAAAAACGGGATTCAGTACCGTTGGTTAAGAATTGGCGCTGATTTTTTGTACACTTTCATTGGAGTACTGATGGGCGGAATCATAGGCGTTGGAACCGTTTTATCAATAATCTTAACCGGGAATTTAATGGTGGCGATTATGAGATTTTATAATCGTACCATATTGAAGCATTTAAAAATGGCCAATCCTTTAAATGAATTACGGGGGAAATAATATTTTTTCCTAGGCCTATACTTTTTAAACTACGACAAACTAGGTAATTAAATTGTTTAATCGTGATTTGACAAGGGTTTAATTTTATTGGGACAAATTTTAAATAAAGTGTTTTGGCATGGTTTTTGCTTTATTAATTGGGTAGACAGATAGTAGCGAATTCATGGGGAAAATATTTAATACTATCTTATCATCAAAAATTTTTGTAATAAGGTTACAAACTAAAAGGGGAGTGGATATGAAAAAGTTAAATGTTTTGCTAATATGCGGTTCGGGCGCTTCAAGTGGATTTATGGCGGCCAGTATTCGAAAAGTAGCCGCAGCGAAAGGAGTGGACATCACTGTTAATGCCAGAAGCGAATCGGAGATTGAAAATTATCTTGATGAAATTGATTGCTTGATGGTAGGACCTCACTTGGCTTATCTTTTGGACGAGGTCGATGAGTTGGTTGGCGGCAGGGATATAAAGGTCGCCCGGATGAAACCGGAATACTATGCGACTTTAAATGGTGAAATGGCGCTCGATCATATTTTGTCTTTATTTAAATAAGGGAAGGGGATATGAAAAGATGAAAGCTTTAATGAAGTGGCTGGAGACTAGTTTTACACCTAAAATGAATAAAGTGAATAGTAATGCTTGGGTTATGACACTGAAAGATTCCATTATGCAGACCTTACCATTTATTTTATTGGGTTCGATATTTTGTTTATTAGCTATCTTAAATGATTATTTTCCCAAATTACCATCTTTCTGGGAGCCTTTCGGCTGGACTTTGGGTAAGATTTCCTTGTTTATCGCTTTCTTGATTCCATTTAACTTAATGGAAAAGAAACATCTACGCAAACAACGGCTAATTGCCGGTATGACCAGCTTGGTTTTATTCTTAATGATTATTACTCCGCAGGTCACTGCCGATAAGACAATTGGTTTCGGGCACAAGGCGTTAGGCGCGGGTGGTATGTTCATTGCCATTTTTGCTGGTATTTTTACCGGTTTTATTATGAGCCTTTTTGGTAAATTTTCTTTTTTTAAGGAAGATTCGGTGGTTCCCGATTTTGTAAGATCGTGGTTTGACTCTTTGCTGCCGATTGGCATTGTTATATGTACCGGCTGGATTGTGGTATTGCTGATGAAAGTGGATATTTATAATATTATTTGTTCAATATTTATGCCGATTGCCGGCTTTATAGAGACACCTTATGGATTTGCATTGATTATGTTTCTTTCTTGCTTTTTGTATTCCATGGGTATCTCCGGCTGGGTATTAACCCCGATTACCAAACCAATTTACTTGGCAGCGATTACTGCAAATATCGCATTAGCGGCAACTGGGATTCATACTGCATCAAAATTAAATGTTGTCACTGCAGAAACGGTTTATTCCGCGTATTTGTGGATTGGCGGTGTTGGATGTACGCTTCCTTTAGTGATTATGATGATCCGTTCAAAATGTAAATCATTAAATGCATTGGGAAAAGCCTGTTTGGTTCCGGGAATCTTCAATATTAACGAACCGGTTGTATTTGGCGCCGTTGCCTGGAACCCAATGCTGATGGTTCCTATGTGGCTGCAGGGTATTATCCTGCCGATTATTATATGGGTTTTCACCAAAGTGATTGCGATTGCGCCAATTCCTTCGATGTTATTTGATATGTGGTACTGTCCTTTCCCGTTTTCAACTTGGATTACCACCAAGAGTGTTACCGGATTCATTTTGTTGGCTATCGTAGTTGTAGTAGCAACTGCAATCTGGTACCCATTTTTTAAAGCCTATGAAAAACAGCAAATCGAAATAGAATCGCAGAAACTTCAAAGCTGAATATTTTTATCGGTAATAAAATTTGAATTTTAAACTTTATAATTGTCACTTAGGATTTTTCAAGGGTGATTAAGGCTTCTTTTCAATTGTCGTAGCACTCGATTAATCTCAGTGCTATGACAATTGAATTCATTTCTTTCAGTCAAAAAAGTTGAATCGTTTTCAGCAATAAAAAATTCGTTTTCTCGCAAAACTTGAAAAAGGATACTGATAACCATGGCGATGAAAAAAGTAACTGGTTTTAAAAAAGATTTTTTCTGGGGTGGGGCTGTAGCAGCCAACCAATGCGAAGGCGCTTGGCAGGAAGACGGTAA
>DNPQ01000463.1 GCA_003501335.1 Bacillota bacterium | reverse complement strand
CTGAAGTGAATGCTTCAATGCTTAGACGGCAATTCAAAGCCTCTTCATTTTGAAAGGCCATCTTGAGATAGGCAATTCCTAAATTAATCTGACAAACCGGATCTTGGGTGTCTGGGCCGGCGTTTCTTAAGGCTTCTTTAAATAGGTTAATTGCTTCTCGGCAGTGAGCCACCGGTTCCGACAATCCGGCCAAAATCAGCTCACTGCAACCGGCTGTCTTTAAAACGATAGTCCTGGCATCCGGATTTTGTTGGAAAGCGGTGGAATGCAAAAAATCCCGACAGATATCACCGGCAAAATGGACGGTAGAGGCAATACCTTCCTGAACAGGCCGTTCCTGGTCGGTGTGACTTCTTAAGGCAGCAGCGGCGATCAGGGACACCAATTTTTCGGGAAGAAGTTCATTGTTTTGGACGGAAAATTCCTTGAACCGCTGATAGATCTCTTGAAGTTCAGTTAAACAATCTATGGGAGAAAAAAGATAAATTTGCATTAATCTTTGAAATATTTCTCCCAGTTTTTCCTTGATGAAGGAGGAGGAAACTCCAAAAAGCTCAGGGCCGATTTTGTCAACCACTTTGGCCCCGATTTTCTCGCAACAATTTTCCAGTGCCGGACCAAGAACTGATTGCAATTTACCTACATCGGACTTGTTTAAGCTGATCCGGGTAATCCCGCTGCGTTCAAATTCCGGTAATTGGTTTTTTGTATGAAAGGGCGGATTGGTCAGCTGTTCTTCAAAAACAGCAGTTTCGAGCCCGGACTCTTCTGCCAAATGGTAGAACGCCTTAATATTGACCTGGGCTTTGGCTGAATTCACAGCAATGACGGATAAACCGCTTCCTTTGACAAAGCCGAGTTCAAAAGGAATAAAGGGGGACAATCCATCGAGCACAACCACACCCAGGATGCTTTGCCGGGTTTGATTTTTTAATTCGTCAAAGCAGGAAGGATTCTGAATAAATTCCTCATTCATCCGGTGAGGGACAATACCATGATCACGGAACCACCCTTCAAGGGCCTGCAAAAGCTCCGGGGGACACTCATTACAATAGACCAAAATTCCTTGTAACTCATAGGTCAGTATGGGTCCCTGTTCATGGACAGAGTCCGCAATTTCCATCCGGATGCTTTCATTCAGCAGACTCTTTGATTGATTGTAGATGGACATTTAATATCACAATCCTTACTGGTTAGTCAATTAACAAATTCACCAAATTATCCATTTCATACCGTAATAAGCGGTACTTCTTTGGAAATTTATGCTTGGTAAAGACTTTTAAGGCTTCTTCGCAAGCTTCAAAGATTTTTTTGTAGATATCGACGTTATTATCATTTTCAGCCAATAAATAACAACAGGCTTTGATATTATCATATAAAATTCCGTAATTGAGGGGGAACCGTTCCAAAGAACAAATATTGAGTGCAGCCTCATACATCTCAATGGCCTTTTTGGTATTGGATTCCAGTTCTTCACGGCGTGCTAATTTTTGATAAGTATTTCCTAAACATTTCATACTGTTTACATGGAGGAAGGGTTCACTTTCACTATTCCAAATTCGGATGGCATCCTGATAAGAGGAAATAGCGTTTTTCAGATTATCAGGATTGCCATCAACTTCAAAACAAGTTTGGTATGCATTTCCTAAAGTTTGCATGATAAGGGCATATTCGTAGGAATTTTTATCGAATGAGTATATTTCTAAAGCCTTTTTGAAAGATTCGATCGCCTGCAGGCAATTGGATCTCTTTTCTTCAATGATGGTTAAGGATTGGGGTTCTTTATCCGAAATTGTATAGGCGATGGTGAACCACTTGGGAGCTTTTCCCAAATCGGCAGCGAAAGTCAATTCCTGATAAGCTAGCCATGAGAATTGATCATCACTTTTTAATGATTCAGCTATAGCTAAAACATAATAGGTATTCCCCAATTGGCCTAATATTTCACTGCATTCCAAATCCTGAACGGACGAAGAAAGGCCTTGTAATGCCTCCTGGCAAACATAAATGGTTAATTTGCAATTATCGATTCGATCCTCATATTCAGCCAAGGAAAATAAGGCTTTTCCCAAATTCTTTTGGATAGTGGAACGACTTGGACTTACCATTTCATCGGACCCGTTTTTCAGAGCTTCCCGGTAAGCATTGATTGCTTTTTTCCAATTGCCGGAATCCCTTGAAATATGGGCTATAAACGCATAAGAATCGGCAATACTGTTCCAAACAGTGTTTTGCTGAACCGAATGTTTTATATTACGGCTTTGAAGCGCCTTTTTTAAAGCGTCGATTGCCTTATTGCAGTTGTTAACCGGGTCATTGAACTTAGCCAGCCTTAGATAAGCATCCCCCAGATGTTGTTGAATGTCGTTAAAATAGAGGTCTTTATCATTGAGGCAGGTGAGGCTTTCTTTGTAACAAGCGACAGCTTTTTCAAAATGTTCAGCCTCATATCCTAGGGAAGCCAAAGATTCATAAATCTCTCCCAGGCTTTTCTGAACAAATGCGTATTCTTGGGGATTTTCCTGCTTTGATAGAAACTTGAGAGCATCCTCATAGGCACGAACGGCATTTTTATAATCTTCAATGTGCCCATTGGTCCGCGCCAATTGATGATAGGCATCCCCCAAACTGCACTCTGTATCTTGAACCTGATCGGTTGCCTTTAGTTGCAGAAAAAGAGAGGCTGCGCTGGTATAATCACGAATGGCCGCCTGATAATTGGTTTCAGGTTCTTGGTATTGTCCCATTTTTAAATAGAGATGGCCGATTTCCAACTTGGTATCGGCACAGTCCTGGGATTGCTCTGCAACGAGACCTGTATCCAGAAATTCTTCAAAACAGGCAATGGCTTTTTGAAAACAATTGGGATCGAGAGTTAATTCGGCTTCAGAACGATAGGCCTTACCCAGTTTATAGAGAGTTTGGGAGTAATCGCTAATGATCTTTCTTTCACCATAAATATCAGCTGCTTTTTGATAGGCTTCAATGGCTATTTGATAGTGATCGTCCGGATTTTGATACTCGTAATAGGCATCCGCGAGGCTTACTTGGGTTGCCGCAAAATCAAGCGGATAGGTATCAACATTTCTTACTTTAAGAGCCTCTTCAAAGCAACGGATGGCTAATTTGAGGTTTCCGTTACCTTTTTCACTATCGGCCATCTTATAGTAGATGTTTCCCAATTCATTCTGGGAGTCTGCGTAATACTTTGCCATATATTGAATGGATGTGGCTTTGGAAATCTCCCGGAATATTTGAATAGCCTTTTTATAATTTTGTTGCAATGTTGCAGGATTGGAAGATTGGCCCATCGTCAAATCAATATATAAGCAGCCCATTTTGAATTGAATATCCAGTTGTTCTTCATCCAGACGTCTTTGGGTGGCAATTTTTAATGCATCTTCAAAATAAAATAATGCCTTTTTGCTGTCATCCGCTAAATGTCGTAATTGAAACAGCTTTTGATAAATATTACCTAACTTTGTTTGAATTTTAGGGATAGTGTTAATATTGTCAAATTCAGCCGGATTGAAATTGAATTTGAGAATTTTTTCCCAACTTTCAATAGCCTTTTGGCAGTTGGCTATTTCATCGCCTGTTTCACTTAATAAGTGGTAGGCATCACCTAAAGAATCTATCATTAGGATGTATTCATGGAGATGCTGGTCGGGATCATATATTTTTAACCCTTCCTGATATGCCTTGATGGCTTGGTTACAATTATCCAGTCGATTGCCAAAGTGAGCCAACTCAAGGTAAATATATCCCAGGTTCTTTTGAATAGCAGCGAATTGGGTCGGATTATTCTGCAAGGTAAAATATTCCAGTGCTTTTTGGTATGCTTCGCTGGCTTTGCGAAGGGGTTTTACTTCTGGTTTGAGCTCTGCAAGGGCGTAATATGAATCACCGAGTGCTTTTTGAAGTCCGGCCTTCTCCTGAGGGCTCTCTTGATTTTGATCAACCATGAGTAATGAGGCTTCGTCAAAACAAGCAATGGATTGTTGATAATTCTCTTCGGCATCTTCTATGGATGCCAGTTTTTGAAAGGCCAGACCCTGTTCATATAAAACCGCCAGCGATTGCAATGGCAATGATTCGGAATTTTTCTTTTTAAGGGCTTCCTCGAAAGCTTGCAAGGCTAATTTACTGTTGCCGGCTTTATCATTCAAATCCGCCAAAGTACTGTAGGCAACTCCAAGTTGATATTGAACGAGGCCGGCATTGATCGAGTCTTTAATTCGCAGGATATTTAAAGCGGCCAGTAAAGAAGTAATGGCTCTTGATAAATTTTCTTCAGAAGCGACAAGTTTGGCAATACTGAGATAAATCTTTCCCACATTCCATTGAATATTGGCAAACTGGTTTGGAAAGGCTTGGACAGTATAAATTTGAAGTGCCTTTTGGTAAGCATCGGCAGCCTCACGGTAAACAAGTAGTTCGGATGTCATTTCGGCTAGATGGTGCAAGGTCTTGGCGATGTTTTCATGAAGAGCGGCGCACTCTTTGGGATGATTTTTTGGATTATAATATTTTAAAGCATTTTTAAATGAAGCGACTGCTTTTAAAGAATATTTTTCGGTATCTTTTAAGTCGGAAAGCATTAAGTAGGCATTACCCAGATTATTTTGAAGGACTGCGTAATCCAATGGATTTAGATTGTCATTCAATCTATCCAAAAGGGCAATGGCTTCTTCATAATAGGTAATGGCTTTTTGACAGTTTTGAATTTTATTTTCGAACTTGGCGAGCAACCGATAGGAGTTACCTAAATGATGTCGGACAATAGCGTAATCCAACGGATAATTTTCTTTAGAATAAACCCGTAAAGCTTCTTCAAAAGCAATAATGGCCCCTTGGGAATTGGAGAGAGTATCCGTATTTTTAGCCAGAGTATTGAGGATAATTCCCACATTTTTTTGCAATCCGGCATAAAAGATAGGCGATGCTTCAATGGATCGGGCCTTAATGGCCTGACGGTAAGCATCTAGGGCTGAATGCAAATGAACGGTTTTTTCCTCCAATTCAGCCAATCGCTCATAAACTAGTCCCACTTTTTGTTGAACTCGAGCAAAATCTTCCGGATAATGAACCGGAACCCATATTTTTAGTGTTTCTTGATATGCGTCAACCGCCCGATTATAATTAATGACCTGGTTTTCCCATTCAGCCAATCCAAAATAGCTTTCTCCCAATTTTTCATGGGTTTGGGCATAATATTCCGGTTGTTCTTGTTCATTTAAAACGCGTAAAGCATCTTGATAAGCTTCGATGGCATTTTTCCAATTTTCATGCTTTATCGTAGCAATCGCTGTTTTTTGATGAATGAGGCCGATTTTATGTTGAGTGAGCGCAAATGATACCCATCGTTCAGCTTGTTGATACTGAGCTAGAGCCAATCGCAGATTGGAAAAGGCCAGTTCTTTATCTTGAGGCCGGTTTTCAGTCTCCCATAGCATACTATGGGCAGTTCCTAAATTTTCATAGAATTCGCCGAAAGATTGTAAGTTGATACCTGCGGTTTGCGCTAGGTGATATGAATCAATCGCTTTTCGACAATATTCAGCTGTATCGCTGATCTTTGCCAGTTTCAAGTAAGAATTTCCCAGGTTGAAATGGCAGAGGCCGAAACTTGGATTCTTAGGATAATTTTCCAGGACATTTAAAGCATTATGATAAGATGTAATCGCTGCTAATTCATGTTTGTCAGGGGTTTCAAATTCGGTTAATCGGTGATGAATTTCACCGAGATTTCGCTGGCAATTTTCATATTGTAATGGATAATTTTCGGGCACAAATACCCGGGCGGCTTCGGTAAAGGCTTCAATGGCCAATTTATAATTCGTGGCTGAAGCTTCCATTTCAGCAAGTTCCCTGTAAACTTTGGCCAATTCCATTTGGGAAAAGCCGAATTTCAAGGGCAAGTATTCATAAGTCCTGACTTTCATTGCCGCTTGGAAAGATTCGACGGCATGCTTGTAATTCACTTCTGTGTCCGTATGTTTGGCCAATAGAGAATAGGTCAGGCCCATTCGATGCTGAATCTCTGCCCAACGCGTTGCCTCTTGTTCAAAAGTCCAGAACTGGAGGGATTCGCCAAAGGCAATGAGCGCTTTTGGAAAATTGGTCAAGGGGTCAACGTATTGGGCCAGCAAGTATAAACTTCTCCCGGATAAATATTTATCGGTTGCATCAGGTTTGATCAGCCAGGCTTCTTGCAATATCTTCAATGCTGCCTGGCAATTAGAAATAATGAGTGGAGCTGTAGGTTTATCAAGGTGAATGGTTTCCGCAAGCTGCAGATAAGCTTCTCCCAGATTTCGAAAAGCGGCCGGATCCGTTACTTTTTCTGCCTCATTGATTTTTTGGGTAACAAATTCATAATTTGAAATTGCATTTTTTAAATGGGACTCTTTTATTTTTGGTTCTACAGTCGACAGTTTACGATAAATATCACCCATTTGACTGTAGGCAGTAATGAGAAAGTCCGTAGGAAATTCAGGGTTTTCAGGTGTTAAACCTTTGAATGTTTTAATGCTTTCTTGAAATGCAGAGAGCCCTTCTTTGAGAGTAGCCACTTCTTGATTTATATCAAAAAGTTTTACAAAATTGATTCCTAGTTTTTGATATAAAAGAGCAGCTTCCTCTGGTGCTGCATCAAGATAATAGGGGAGGACGGTTTGATACCAAGTAATGCTTTGCGTGAGATTATCCTTTGATGCGCCTATCAAAGCCAGTTGATGATAAATATCGGCTAAGCTTTTTTGAATCATGGTCAGTTTCAAAGGATCCTGATGTTCACTATAAATCTCCAGTGCCGCCAGATAGGCTGGAATTGCCAATTGATAATTTTCAGCAGCGTTTTTAATGCTTGCTTGACGAGAATATCCTTTAGCAATGATGATTTGATATTCGGCATGTTCCAAAGGAGATTGTTCCTTGGTGGTTAAACGCAATAATTCTTGGAAAACTGCAATCGAATTACTTAAATATTCTTCCGAATTCGTCAATTCCAGTAAGTGATTATGAATTGCTCCCATATTTTTTAAGGCCGTGATATATTCTTCTTTAGCCTCTGGGTTGACTTTTAAATTGGGCAAAGCCTTCTCGTAACAAAGCAGAGCGTTATGGAAAGACTCAAGAGCATCTGTTGCTTTGGCAAGCAAATAATGAACATTACCCATTTGATAGTGAATAGTTGTAAATTGCTGAGGGAACTTAGTTTTATCGATAATTTTTCCGGCGCATATATATATTTCGATTGCTTTTTGGGAATTCTCAATAGGTTCATCAAATTCGGCCAGTTTTTGATAAACTGCACCGATTTTGATTTGGAGTAGTGCCAATTCCAAATCCGAATGATTATCGATATAAAAATGAGCAGATTGCTGATACATTTGCATTGCTTTTCGACAATGATTTAAAGATTCTGCAGTTTGGGATAGTTTGAAATAAATATTTCCGATGAGTTGATAAGTATCGGCTGAACGTTTAAGATCTTGAGCTGTGAGTGGCAATGATTGTAAAAAGTAATCAATCGCCTGTTGGTGGAGGAGTGCATTCTTTTCCAAAGCCGCTAAATTTTCAGAAACTTGTCCGGCTTTAACCAGCAATTCAGCGTAATGAGGATCGGAATCCGAAGGAACAAGATTTGTCAGAAGCCTTTGATAGTAAAAAAGTGCTTTTTGGTAATTGTCATTGGGATCGTTGAATTCGGCAGCTAGGGAAAAACAATCACCTTGTTTTTCTTGCATGATTGCAGAGCGGGAGGCATTTTTTAACGTCTCGGGAGTCGCTGCATCTTCATAGGATTGGATTCCTTGCTGGAGAAAGTCATTGTCATGATTTATCAGGGCTAATTGGTAGAATAAATCACCCAGAGCTTCTTTGATTTCGGAATAAGAAGCTGAATTTTCACCATCGGAACTATCGGGAAGAACCTCTTGAAAGGCTTCTATAGCTTTACGGTAATAGGAGTCCGGATCTTTGAATCCAGCGAGTTTAACATAAGTCGATGCTAGTTTCCATTGAGTCTTTTTATATTGAATAAGATCATTTTTAGTTGTCCAAATCGTTAACGATTCTTGATAACTGTTGACGGCTAA
>DNPQ01000626.1:2223-2975 GCA_003501335.1 Bacillota bacterium | reverse complement strand
GAAATGTCGGTCAAATCCGAAATCTTTTCCATCAATACACCGGCGGAGCAATTACGGGATTTTCAAGGAATTATTCTTTCCGGGGGGCCGGCCAGTGTTTGGAGTAAACAAGCCCTCAAGTATGATCCCAAGATGCTGGAACTGGGTATTCCTATCCTGGGTATTTGTTACGGCATGCAACTTATCAATCAACACTTCGGCGGTAAAGTTGTACCCGGCCATACCACTGAGTATGGGGAGACGGTCATTGACATCCAACCCGACTGTCCGCTATTTGCCAGCCTTGAATCCAAGCAGCAGGTGTTGATGAGCCACGGCGACTCGGTTGTGGAATTAGCCAAGGGGTTCCAAGTGGCAGCCACTTCCGGAGATGTTTACGCCGCTATTTATGACCCGAAACGGAGGATCTACGGAGTCCAGTTTCATCCGGAAGTTGATTTAACAGTCAACGGCAAGCAAATCCTCCATAATTTTTTAACGAACATTTGCCGTTTAAGCGGCAATTATCGTTTAGAAGACCGCATCGCCACCGCCATCGCCAAAATCAAGGAAAAAGTGAAGGATCAAAAGATTTTGGTTTTGGTCAGCGGGGGAGTGGATTCGGCAGTCAGCGCGGCCTTGCTGGTGAAAGCCTTGAATCCGGATAATGTCTATGCGATTCATATTGATCACGGTATGATGCGCAAAAATGAAAGCGATTTGGTATGTGAGAACTTAAAAGCGTTGGGGCTGAAGAACCTGATCCGTGAGAA
>DNPQ01000626.1:0-1897 GCA_003501335.1 Bacillota bacterium | reverse complement strand
CCTCTTACCCAAATGGTTGATCCGGAGGCCAAACGGAACCTGATCGGGGAAGTTTTTATCCAGGTGGTCCGAAAGACCGCCGAAAGCTTGCATTTGGACTTTGACAATACTTTTTGGGCCCAGGGGACACTCAGGCCGGACTTAATCGAGAGCGGCAATCCCGATGTAAGCAGTCATGCGCATAAGATTAAAACCCATCATAATGATGTCGATATTGTCCGCAAGGCCCGTGAAAGGGGTCTGGTTATAGAAACCAATTGGGACTGGCATAAGGATGAAGTGCGACAGGTTGCCCGGTCGCTTGGAATTGATGAGAGTATCGCTTCACGGCAACCTTTCCCGGGCCCCGGGTTAGCGGTCCGTTTGATGTGCAATGACGGAACCAATGTTGTTACAGCTGAACAAACAAACAAATTTAAGCAATTGATGGAACAAATCGGCGCCGGTAACGACGGTCAAGTGGTGCCTATCCATACTGTCGGTGTTCAGGGAGATTGCCGCAGTTACCGGTATTTGGCGGTAGCTTCCGGACGCGGAATGGATTTTGATTGGGAGCAGCTGTATCATATTGGGAAGACTCTTCCCAATCAAGTAGATTTTATTAACCGGGTGGCTTATGTCCTGAATCAGAGGAAACTCTCTGGCCCGATTATCACCTATCCGATGTATATCAATCGTGAAAATGTCGACCTCTTACGAGAAGTTGATGATATTGTCGTCAAAAAACTTAACCGGAAACCCGTCAGCCAGGTATTTGCAGTGCTGTTGCCGATGGGTGTTGATACGAGCAGGCCTAAAAAATATTCAGTAGCCATCCGCACCATTATCACCAATGATTTTATGACCGGCAGACCGGCTTTTATCGGCGGTGATATTAGCAAAGAAATTATGATGGAACTGGTGGCGGAAATTGAACACAGCCTGCCGGAAATTGATTTGATCCTTTATGATGTAACCAGTAAACCCCCGGCTACGGTTGAATGGCAATAGATTAAGAAAGTACCAAAAGCCTGTTTATGATCAGGCTTTTTATTTTTTTAAAAAAAGTTAAAGGCCGGGATGAATTTAGCCGAATTATGTAAAAAGGATTTAATCATAATTTTAGCAGGAAAAATGGCAAAGATAAGGAATTATTTTGTAATAATTATTTTGTAATGAATTCGTAAAGTAAAGGAAGAACGTTTCGGTTTGGGAAGGGAATAACGCCTTTGAATCTTTCAAAATTGAGCATGTTTTCTGAAGTCAAATGTTCCTATCTGGACTCTTTTGATAGTTTTGATGAAATTGTCAAACCAGATGAATGGAATATGGTCAAAACCAATAATGAGGAAAAAGACGAGATTTTGGTGAAGCCTAAAAGTCCAAGCATCGTTGATGATTGGGAGATTCAGTTATATCGTGCCAAACGATTTATTTTTTCCATGAATGCTTGTTTGAGTTACGATCAATTTGTCGAAAGTTTGGAAAGCATTTTAAAAAAAATGTCCGGTTATTTAACACCTGCCGATATCGTAGCCATGGGCGTACATGGATATTATTTGTATCCTGTCAGTTCCTTGCAGGAGTTTTCGCAACTGGTTTTCGCTTGGAGCGATAATTATTTAAATAATGAAGCAACGCAAGTAGAAGTTGGTGATATGGGCGTTGATGTCAATTTTCAAGAAGATAGTTTAAAGATTAATATTGTTTGTAAATTAATCAGTAAGCAAGAATCGACT
Source organism: Bacillota bacterium (assembly GCA_003501335.1). GTDB lineage: Bacteria > Bacillota > UBA4882 > UBA8346 > UBA8346 > UBA8346. Next base: position 179 of record DNPQ01000626.1, on the reverse strand, counting down.
AAATATTTTTCATTGGCTGAGACACAAGCTTTACCGGAAAAAAATTTAATCATTCACATCCAAGTATCGTCCGATGAACCCTTAAAACTCCAGAAGGCAATTTCGCAAAATCTTTCTCAAACCATTAAAACCCATGTTTATCAAGCGACCAAGCTGATTGAACAACGGTTGGAAACGGC
>DNPQ01000191.1:2321-3496 GCA_003501335.1 Bacillota bacterium | reverse complement strand
GCTTCCGGACAATTATCGTCCGCGGCTCAGCAATTATCTCAAGGCAGCACGGAACAGGCTGCGGCCACAGAAGAAACTTCGTCTACATTACAGGAAGCGGCTTCAATGCTACAGCAAAGTTCACTCAATACCCATCGGGCGGCCGAACTTTCCGGAGAGGCCACGGAATCGGCCAATAAAGGTAATGGTGAAATGAAAGAAATGATGGACTCAATTCAGGAAATCAAAGATTCCAGTGCGCATGTTGCTAAAATCATTAAAGTTATTGATGATATTGCATTTCAGACCAATATATTAGCTTTAAATGCGGCGATTGAGGCGGCCCGGGCAGGTGAAGCGGGGATGGGATTTGCAGTGGTGGCTGAGGAAGTCCGAAATTTGGCCCAGCGGAGCGCTCAAGCAGCAAAGGACACTACCGCGATTATAGAATCCAATATTGCTTTATCAGAAAAGGGTGCGGCAGTATCGGAGAAGGTCGGTGAGGCATTAAACGTTATCACTGTAAAAGCAAAAATGGTCAGTGAGCTGATGGGCGAAATTGCCGCTGCCAGCCAGGAACAGTCTCAGGGCATCGAGCAAATAGCCAAGGCTATGAAACAAGTGGAAACAGTTACCCAACAAAATGCGGCTAATGCGGAAGAAAGCGCTTCAGCTTCCGAGGAGTTAAGCTCTCAGGCTGAGAGTATGAGGGAAATGGTGTTGAAACTATCTGAATTAGTAAACGGTACCAGGGATGCCTTGAAAAGGGAGGTTTCCGGGCGCCAAACATATCATGTGGCGGATATCAATCAATCAGCAGTGGGCAATCAGAGCCGGAAGCCGTTTGAGCAGAAATCCCCAAACGGATTATTGGCGGATAAAGCAGGGTTGAAAACGAAGGTGGTATCTCCGGAAGATGTGATCCCGCTGGAGAAAGATCCGCATGAGTTCTGAAAGAAGAGGATATAAGGGGCAAGGTTGACTGAATCGGGATGCGAAACATCCAATGTTCATGGTATTTTTAATCTTTGGAAATGATTCTACATATTTGGTAAGGTATGGTTTGAAATTATTTGTTAAATATGGTAATCTATATCTAGACATTCCTTATATAGAGCTTTTGGTGACTCCATCCTGCCAAACTTTACTATAAGGATTTTTTTATATATTTTTTAATTTTTCAACTCTCTTCACTT
>DNPQ01000191.1:0-1985 GCA_003501335.1 Bacillota bacterium | reverse complement strand
CAATATTTTGGAGGGTGGAGACTGATAAATTGAACATTTTATATGAACGGACTCGGTTTCCAAGAAACTGGGAAGATAGATTTTTTCGTTTGAATTGGAACGGATGAATTAGTGTACTTGCCACGAAATCCGTACTCTTCGAAGGAGAAAAATAATGAAAAAGGCTATTGTTTTGAGTGCGGTTGTTTTACTGATGAGTCCAATCCTATGTTTTCTAAGTTTTGCAATGAATGACTTTCCTTTGTTTTTGAAAAAACCAATGATCAATTTTCCGACCCGGAAAGAAAACAGGACCGGCTTTCCAATTGCAATGGTTGAAAGAACATTTTTCAATAGAGGGCCCCAAAAAGCCGTCGCTTATGAAATCTACTCTGATATTGATAATGACGGTGTGCAGGAGAAGCTGGTCTTGGAATCCAGCCAAGTAAGTTGGGGTAGAGGTCGTGGTCAATATAACCGGTTATTAATTTATCGAATCGGTTATAAAAATGAAGAACTGGTTTTTGATTCGGTAAAGGCCGGGATTAATGATTTTCGCGGGGTACATATTGGTAAAAATCAATGGATCCGGATCGCTGATGAGGATCAAGACGGCAGTCCGGAGATTTATATAAGGGAGCGTGCTTTGGCCAAAACTCCCGGCCGGTTAGGGATTATTGAAAAAGTAAATGATCAATTTTCGGTAGTGTTTTTTGGATATTTGGATGATTATGGGTACAAGGAATTTGATCATCATTTGGTTTTATATGGTAAGACAAGTTTAGATGGAAAAGGCCGATTCAACACTGCTTCATGGACAGCTTTTGATAAACAAGATAGTCAATATGTCACTTCCTATCAATATACTCTCCAGGTGATCAAAATGAAAATGGCGGAAGACAGTGAATCATTCAAAAATGGGCCCCAGTTTGTAACCGCTTCTGAGGAAATAGGATTGGCTATTTTAGGAGGGTATACGGAGAAATTAAAGAGTTTTGTTAAAAATAACAGAGATTTTCTCTCTAAGATAAAATATCATCATCGACCGTTACTAACTCAAAAGGAGTTAGCAGATCCGGATACATTGGTTCTCCACCTTCAAACCATGTTAGCCAAAACAATGGTTTGGCGAAAAACGCTCAATCAAGCAGAGGCGGTTTCTGCAGGTGATTTGGGGGCTGAACAAGTTTTGATTTATGGTTATAACCAAGATGGTATAAAAGTGATGTTGTTTTCAGGAACCAATATTCATGGCTATCTCCGGTTTTTTCTGCAAGATCCTCTCAATATGAAAGAATTGTTCGACTATAAGGATGTAATGAAAGATGGTACAGGTAAATATCAGCTTCAATTCAATTGTGGAGATGCTAGTAAAAAAGCTGAGCTTAAAAAAGATATCATCACCGGGCAGCTGCAATTTGATCCCAGTTTTGACTTTTCCGTCGATATTGAAGTATCGAAGAACAGCGGGATGCGCAGCAGTAATTTTGATTTTGGCGATTCGGTTATGATGAGCGGTAAATTTGGACCCATCAAAAAGGAAAAAGAATTTCAAGCGATTAGTGTTACCTATGATAAAACGGGAAAATTTTCCTCGGCAACCTCCATAGACAGCCAGGGGAAATTTGAATATATATCTATGTGGCTTCGTGAGTATCTGAATAAAAATGATAATGGCATCAATGATGAGAAGATGGTAAGAGATGGAATATAAATTTACCAATCAAGCAGACCATGATACCGATTCCGATTAAATTCAATGTTTAATTCATCATTTTGCGGATAAACTAAAATTCATGGATTGAATTTACAATATTGGAGGTTGAAGTCATGCCCCGTAAAAAGATGGAAGAAATGGTGGATGGAATTTATCTGGAGCCGGTGCCGATTACACTAGGGGAAGAATTAAAAATTAAATATAAAGGGCTTCTTGCCGATAGCGGAGCCAGTAAAATATTTCTTCATGCCGGTTATGGCTCGGGAGAATGGGAAAAGATCATGGATCT
>DNPQ01000194.1 GCA_003501335.1 Bacillota bacterium | reverse complement strand
ACAGCCTTTGAATGGTAAGCAATCCCGGTACGGGTTTTAACACCAATACACCTTTTATGGTCATCCAGGAGAAGTTCTGCAATCTCAGCTTGCCGGATGACTAAATCCGGCATCGCTTCCAATTCAGTCAACATCGTCCGGTGATATACTTCTTTATCGGCCTGAGCCCGTAACGCCCAAACCGCAGGACCTTTTTGAGTATTCAACATTCGCATTTGCAAATAGGTCCGATCGATGATCCGCCCCATAATACCACCTAAGGCATCGATTTCCCGAACCAAATGACCTTTGGCCGGCCCTCCGATAGAAGGATTACAAGGCATAAAAGCTACGTTATTGTAATTTATTGTAAAAAGGAGAGTCCGGCAACCCATTTTCGTTGCAGCATAGGCTGCTTCGCATCCGGCATGCCCGGCTCCGACGATAATTAAGTCATACGGCTGCTCCATATCCTGCTCCTTCTGCCTGCCTGTTTTTGCATTTCATCAGTAACAAAGTCCGATCCGCAGCCGATAAAGTGGGAATTCGAAACGCCTGTCCCAGAGTAATAGGTTTTACCCGCCGCAAATCATTTCGCCCGGACTCGGAAAGTCCGTTAAAGTCTGCTGCTGTATCAGGATCAATTTGTATTTGATTGAACTGACTGATTTGATTGCGCATATCCTGTTGGCGCTCTATATATCCGGCTAACTTTGCCTCATTCCAAATATATTCCCGAATGGGCTGAGGATAATTTCGTAATTTCGGAAATTCTCCTAATATTATTTCATCGGTAAATTCCGGGCGTAAAATAAGTTCTTTTAACCGGTAACCTCTTTCAGGTTGGGGTAATTTCAAACGCTGCCATAGATCAGACTCCGCACTGATTTTCGTCTGCGAAATCAATTTTAGTAAGTCGTTTCCTACATTTAAAAGCTGCTTTAACTGGTTCCAGCGTTCAGGTGAATTTAATCCCAGTTCAAAACCACTTTGCCCTAAACGGGCCAGTGAATTATCCAGCCGTAAAAATAAACGGAATTCAGCCAAGGAAGTCATCATGCGATAAGGTTCTTCCGTTCCAAGAGTTGTTAAATCATCAATTAAAACTCCAATATAAGATGTGGTCCGGTCTGGAATATAAGGGGCCAGTCCTTGAATTTTACGCGCGGAATTAATCCCGGCGACGAGTCCTTGAACTGCAGCTTCCTCATAACCGGACGTTCCATTGATTTGTCCTGCGGTAAAAAGATTTTCAATTTTACGATTTTCCAAGGAAGGTTTAAATTGAAAAGAATCCAGACAATCATATTCAACTGCATAACCAGGCCGAATAATTTGAGAATTTTCCAATCCTGGAATGGTCGCTAAAATTTTCTCCTGAATCTCTTCAGGCATTGCCGTAGTCATTCCCAATAAATAAAGTTCTTCCGTATAGCGGCCTTCGGGTTCGATAAAAATTAAGTGATCCGTTTTTTTTGGAAAATTAATCACTTTCCGATCAATTGAAGGGCAAAAATGCGGACCTTTACTGGTAATGACTCCCGACCGGATCGGCGACGTGTTCAAATTTTCAACAATGGTGGCAATCGTTTGGGGTGTCGTCATCGTAACCCAACAAGGAACTTGGGGACGTTTCTGGTTCAGCCCATCCCATGAATAACCCCATTCCGGCTCTTGCAACTTTTGAGGAGACATTTTGGCATAATTGACCGATTGGTTATGAATTCTCGGCGGAGTTGCAGTTTGAAAACGCCGTAAAATAAGGCCATGACTTTTTAAACTAGCACTTAATTCTACGGCAGCCGGTTCACCCTGGCGCCCACCCTGATAGCGAATGTTTCCCATAACAATATCAGCATTCAAAAAAGTCCCGGTAGCAATAATAACCGCTTTCGCCTGATAAATTCTTCCCGATTTGAGCTTGACACCGGTAACCCGACCCTCATTCACCAACAAATCACAAACGATCCCTTGTTTTACGGTTAAATTGGGTTCTCTTTCCAAAACCAAGGTCATTTCAGCTTGATAAAGGCGTTTATCGGCCTGAGCCCTGAGTGCCAAGACAGCCGGTCCACGGCTTTCATTAATTCGGCGGATATTCAAATAGGTCCGATCAATAATTTTACCCATTTCGCCGCCTAAAGCATCCAGTTCTCTGACTAAATGACTTTTGGCAGCGGGACCACCAATCGCTGGATTACAAGACATGGCTGCAATGGTATCAGGAGAAATCGTGATAATTAGAGTTTTGGCCCCCAAACGCGCAGCAGCTAAAGCTCCTTCACAACCTGCGTGTCCGGCGCCAACTACAATCACATCGTATTCCAAACATTCCAGCTCCTTATAATAAGTTAAGATAAAATATGTGATAAAACAACTATTTACCGATACAAAACTGGGCGAAGATCCCATGGAGCACTTCATCGGATACTTTCTTTCCGGTGATCTCACCAAGTGCCTCCAAACAGGAACGAAGATCAACGGCTAATAAATCTTCGCTTAATCGATTTTCTAAACCGGTATGGAAACTTTGTAAAGACGCCAGTCCCTGCTCAATGGCTTGTTTATGTCGAACTCTTGAAAGCAAAGGCCGATCATCGACTGCTATTTTTCCAAGTCCCACTTTTTCAATGATTATATTTTCGAGTTCCGTAAAACCTCTTTGAGTCTGCAAAGACATTTTGATAAGCGGATTATCATTCTGAATAGGATCCAAATCTTTCAGATTTAGCTTTTGAGGCAAATCTGTTTTATTGATGATAATAATAGCCGGCCTTCCTGAAACCTTTTCCAGAATGAACCGATCATCCTCGGATAGATTTTCACTGCCGTCCAGCAAGACTAAAATCAAATCCGCATCGGCTAAATACTGTTCAGCTTTTTCAATCCCAATTTTTTCAATAAGATTATCGGTCGTACGAATTCCAGCCGTATCGATTAACCGAATCGGTATCCCTTGTATTTGGATCTGAGCTTCGATAATATCCCGGGTTGTACCGGGAATTTCCGTGACAATAGCCCGTTCCTCTTGCAAGAAAGTATTTAATAAACTGGATTTTCCAACATTGGGGCGGCCTGCAATGACGATCATAATTCCTTCCCGAAGCTTCCTGCCTTCATCGATATTTTGAATTAATGTAACAAATTTATCTTCAAGGCTTCCAACTTGAATCAACCATTCATCCCTTTTCGGCTCAGGAATTCCTTCTTCAGGAAAATCCAATACAGCTTCTATGGAAACTAAAATTTTAT
>DNPQ01000333.1 GCA_003501335.1 Bacillota bacterium | reverse complement strand
GGTGATAAATTGGATGAGGGCGTAACCGAATATTTTGCACGAAAAGTGGCAAAAAAAGAATTTGAAATTGAAAGGGATAAATATCCAGAGGAATATAAATATGCAGCAGAATTTATAAAAATTTTTTCCATGGACGAAGTTGCTAGAGTTTATTTTGGAGGGGGAGAAATGAATACCGCCATTGACGCTAAAAGAATAAAGGAATTTAAGGAAAAATCAAAAGCAGGAGATTTAGAAAATGCTATGAGAATAATTACCGAAAGACATTAGAGCCAATCATTTTTTTATTGATGGCCTTATAATGCCCCGCAGCAAAAATTGCTTGCGGGTCTTTTTATGTCAGGTTAAGAGTTTTGCCAAGCCGGTGCCAAGGCAAGAAAGTTTAAACTGGGGTGAAAAAGATAAGAAAGTATAATCTATGCGGCGAACCTCACTGGCAATACACTACTAAAACGAGTAGTCCCGGCAGTAAGTTTCCCATGGTAAATTAACTATTTGTGGCCCGGAGGCTGGTAAAGAAGGAGATGACTTCAATGAATCGTTCCGAAGATTTTTTCAACGCCCATCGTAAAACGAATCTCCATATTTTTAAGTGGCTGCTTATCATCAGTATGAGCGTATGGGGTTTAGCGTGTTATCAGCAGAAAGAGATCAAGGTTTATAAATTGCAGCAAAGGCTGATTGAACAAAAAAAGCAGATTATTCAGCTGCAACAAAAATCTGTTAGGGCAGAAACCGTAAAACGGATTATGACTTCCTATGGGTGCAGAAACAAATTGATCTACAAAGAGATCATGAAAACCTGGGACCCTCCCATCGTAGCCATTGTCATCGGGATTGAAAGTGAATACCGGCAGTATGCCAGAAGTTCCAGCGACTGTTGCGGCTTGATGCAAATCAGCCGGGAGCATGGTTTGGCTGACCCGTTTGATATCCAAACCAATATCCGATTTGGAGCCGGTTATTTGCAAGAACAATGGAATCAATTTAAAACTTTGGAAGGGGCCATCTGGGCTTATAATGCCGGTCCCGGAAGGGTGGGTAAATTTCTGCCCGAAGAGACCAGGCAGTATATCCAGAGAGTCAGGACCTTGATGGAGGTTTATCATGATCAGGAACCGGTCATCTAAAATGTCCGGCGTTGAAATGACGGATCATCTTTAAATAGTTTTGAAAGTTTCAATTTGAGGGGAAAAGAGGTTAGCAGCCATGAAACAAAAAATTTTGGATGATTGCTTGGCAATGTTTATTTTAGGTACATTATTGTTTGGACTTTATTTATTGGGGGGTGGAATGGACAACGGTGAAAAGACTGCGGACGGCATCCATCATTCCAATTCCTTGCAAGAAGAGAGCGAAATTCATTAACAATGAAGCTAATCTTTTCGTGATGTCAAAGCATGCCGTATGAAAATAAAAATATAAAGGATGAAAGATATGAGGACAATTAATCAAGATACGAGGAACTGTTTTTACTTATTTCGCAATCAAAAGTATACCCGGATATTGAAAGAAGCAGAAAAAATCAAGTCTAAAATGGGGAAGAAAAATGAAACGAGATAGGTTTCGCGAAGAGGAGCAACTGTATCGCTCTTATCAGCGTCTTAAGATTAAATGCGACTTGTTGCAACCATGGAATGGGCAGATCCTTAATCAAACACTGCCGAACCAAGAGCAGCAAACAGTTGAAAGACTGGAACTGGAACGGAAGATTAAAGTGATTCAGGCATGTTTGGAGATCATGACCCAAGATGAGCGGTTATTTATCGAGTACCGTTACTTCCAGGGCAAAGAGATGGAAGTGGTGTCGTCTTTATTAAATTGGTCACCCCGGGAGATTTTTCGCCTGCGGCAGTCGGTGTTGGCGAAAACTAGATGGATGGTAAGTCCAGAGAGCATGAACATAAAAAAGGCATAAAAGTCCTGATATAACAGTTGTAAGCCGGAACTTTTTAGGCACCAAAAGTGATGAAAAACGAGATATAATATTATCATCGAATAGTAAAGAAACCGCCTGGATGTGATCCGACGGTTTTTTATTGTAAGAAATAAGATTCACTTGCGGATGATAAGTTTTAGAGCATGGGCAGAAAAAATGAACAAAATGCCTGCTACAGCAGTTGCAACCCGGAACTTTTTAGGCACCAAAAGTGATGAAAAACGAGATATAATATTATCATCGAATAGTAAAGAAACCGCCTGGACGTAATCCGGCGGTTTTTGTTTTTTCAGAAAATCCGGAAAGGTTTTCAATTTTGGCTATCAAAAATATGCTTTGACAGTCTAATGGGGATTATTTGGAATGTGGCACGGGAAGATATCGACTGCGGCGATAAAGCTCTTAATAGGAACCAATAATGCAATAAAAAACAGCTAAACAAATTTTATTTTGGAACTTTGTTGGCGCCAAAAAGTTTCAAAACTATGAGATATTGTTACTATCCGATAATTAAAATAAAAGACCAACCGCGCCGGAATCCTTCCGGGGCGGTTTTCTATTGGCTGATTTCAATCGAAGGCGGGCCTGTTCGGACAGGCGGGTATGATGTGCCAAGGAATGCGCAGGGTGGGGCGCGGCACAAGTAAATCGGCGGGGTTGTCTTTCTCAGATCAATGTTTTAAACCTTTTTGGACAGCCCCTTTTTTAATCTGGATAATAGGTTCATCCATAGAATGGCAACACCAATTCGTTATGAAAAGGCCAGGAATCAATGGATGAATTTATTAAATAACCAAATATCCGGTTGAACAGGGCGGTATTACCCATTGCGGTAATGCCGTTTTCTGTTTCAGTCAAAATCGCCGAAAGGGGTGATTATTGTAGATATTCATGATACGGAGTAATTCTAAGTTACTAAGTGGAAGGAGGCTGATGTTTGGTTAAAACATTAATGATGCCTCAAATGGAAGACCCTTTAGGGGATGTTGCTCAACACGCAGCGCAATTTATATGCCCTTATGGAAGGGATGCTCAGAGGTAAACGCACATATGCATTCTCATATGTGTTCATGGGGAGGAATGCAATGACACCGCTTGAATTACAGCAATTTTTAGTAACTGAAATCGCTACACTCCTTGAAGGTTTTCAATTAAAGAATGAAGCCGGTAAGCTTTCCAATGTCTCTGTATTATCACAATATTCACCTGTAGACGATACCGGGAAAGTAGTCCATCCATTTCCCTTCGTCCGGGTGATTCTGAAATTCGCTAAAGACCCGAATGAGGTCGATTCCTATCGAGTGGGCGTTTTATTCGTGGCCGGGGTTTATGATAATAATCCTGATTGCCAGGGTTATCGGGATGCCGTCAATATATTGCAAAAGATTTATGATCATTTGATGCGCGGGCGGATCTTTGCTCAAAAATATGAAGTGGAATATCCGGTCCACTGGCTGCTAACGGATGACTATTGGAAGCTTACGGAAGATAGATGGTTAACGGATGAAAGATGGAAGTTAACCGACGAAAGCAGTTACCCTTATTTCTATGTCGGATTAAAAACAGTTTGGAACATCGGCAAAATAACAGTTGCAGATACTTTATCGTAAAGGAGAAATCATTTTGTCATATACACATGGAGTTTATATCCAGGAAAATTCAACTTCGGTAGTAGCACCGGTTACAACCGATAGCGGAGTCCAGTTTATTGTGGGGACAGCCCCGGTTAATCTGTTAGACGACCCTTCAAACGCAGTGAATACACCGATTTTAGTCACTTCTTTAGCTGAGGCTGAGAGTTATTTCGGTCATTCCGATAGTCTCGACAAATTTACGATTTGCCAATCGGTGAATGCGTCTTTTAATGTTTATAATGTATCACCATTGGTTATCGTGAACGTGCTCGATCCGGCCAAACATGTGACCCCCGTCACTAATGAACTTAATACCATTTCCGGCAGTGCGGTTACCGTTTCCAAAGAGGGAATTTTGCTGGATGGTTTTACGGTGAAAAGCGCCGATGCGGCGACCACCTATACGCAAGGCAAGGACTATACACTGGCTTTTGATGATGACGGCTATGTGGTCGTAACCATCGTCAAGGGAGGGTCGATTTCATTATCTGCATCTGCCAACCAGTTGGCTTTGAGCTATAAACAGCTCGATCCCAGTAAGGTAACTCAAGATGATATTATTGGCAGTTATGACTCAGCAACCGGGAAATATACCGGGTTACAGAACATCGAACAAGTTTATCCCAAACTCGGCGTGGTTCCTGGAATGATTGTCATCCCGGGCTGGAGCCAAGTCCCTGCTGTCGGAATCGCAATGATTGCTAAAACTGAAGATATCAATGGATGCTTCAAATGCATGGCAATTTTGGATGTAGATACCTCTAAAGGTAACGGGGCCTATACGTATCAAGACGTTTTGAATTGGAAAAACAGCAACTCCTATACCAGTGAAAATTCCATTGTATGCTGGCCGAAGGTGAATATTAGCGGCGTGCAATATTGCTTCAGCGCATTGGCTGCGGCCTTAATCGCCTATACCGATGGGGACAATGGTGACGTGCCTTATGTATCACCATCCAATAAGAGCCTGCGCATTACCGGTACTGTTTTAAGCGATGGTTCCGAAGTCTATCTCTCTCAGGCCCAGGGAAATATCCTAAACGGTCAGGGCATTGTTACAGCTATCAATATCAACGGTTGGAGATTGTGGGGCAATAACACCGGCATCTATCCGGGAAGCACCGATGTTAAAGACCGGTTTATCCCGGTGCGCCGGATGTTCTCCTGGTGGGGCAATAGCTTTATTCTCACTTATTTCCAAAAAGTCGACGACCCGATGAATACCCGGTTGATCGAAGCCATTGTGGATAGTGAAAATATTCGTGCCAACGGATATAAGGCCCGTTATCAACTGGCTGATGCCCGTATTGAGTTTATCGCGGATGAGAATCCCGTTACCGATCTATTAAATGGCAAGATCAGTTTCCATCAATACCTGACACCATTCCCACCGGCGGAAACCATTGTCGATACTTTGGAATTTGATGCCAATGCCTTAACTACAGCTTTGGGAGGTAACTAATTATGAGTGTGAATGCAATTCCTGAAAAGGTTGTCAATTTTAATATCTATGATGAAGGGGAAAAGTTAATCGGCATCTCCGGAGAAATTAAACTTCCTAAATTGGAAGGGAAAAGTGAAACCATCTCCGGCGCCGGTATTGCCGGTGAGTTTGACAGCCAAACTCCCGGCCATTTTGGCAATATCGATATTGAAATCCCATTTCAAACCGTCTTGGATGAGAGCTTTTCGTTAATGGCTCCGGAAGGTAAGACCATTATCTTGCGCGGCTCCCAGCAAAGTTATGACGTTTCGGCCGGTACTATCAATTATGTACCCTTAAAGATTACCCTGCGGGTCGTCCCGAAGGGTTTGGACCTAGGAACCTTAGGGGTGGGCAAAAAAACAGATACCAAAAACACCTTGACTGTTCTCTATATGAAAGTCGATGTGAACGGTAAAACCATGCTGGAACTGGATAAACTGAACTTTATTTATAAAGTGAACGGCACCGATGTGTTTGAAACCATCCGGGAACAAATTTAAGGGAGGGATAGAGAGAATTATGGCCAGTGAATACTTGATTGAATTTAAAAAGCCTTATACCTTTGAGAGCCAGGAATACAAGGAAATCGATTTGGCGGGCCTGGAGTCTTTAACCGCTAAAGATTTGATGGATGCGGAGAAGCAATTTGCCGCCAGCGGCCAAGTAGCTGCCATCAATGAAATGAGCATGGGCTATGTTTGCATTGTCGCAGCCAAAGCCAGTAAATTGCCGGTGGAATTTTTCGAAAAACTGCCGGCCAATGAGGCGATTAAAGTCAAAAACGAAGTGACCGGTTTTTTCTATCTATAGGATTTAGAGTGGGAGACGGGCGGCAGCTGTTGAAGCTGGCCGTCCGTCTCGCTTTACAATCCTTTACCGGCATTGATTTTTTTATGAACTTGGTCGTAAACGATTTATTTGAAATCGCCCAGGAGATAAAGGAGGCGAGTAAGGAAAATGGCTGATCAAGCAGGAAATGCAACAAACCAGATTGCAGCGCAAATTAACAGCAATTTGGAAATCAGTTTGGCAGCGATGCAAAAGTATTTAAATGCCACACAGAAGTGCGCTAGTGTAAGCCAAAAGGTGAATGCAGTATCCACAGGCCTTATTACAGCTATGAGTGGCAAAATTGATTTTGGGGTCAGTCTTGATGTCAAAAAATCATTCCAGAAATATATCGAGTCCAATCAAAAGATTTCCGGAGTTTCCAAGGGAATTTTAGAAGCGGTCAGCGGCAGCATCGATTTCGGATTTAACCTTGATTTGAAAAAATCGCTGCAAAAATACAACGATCTAAATAAAAATATTAAGGGATCAGCAAAAGGACTTTTGGCAGCCGTGAGTGGCAAATTTGATTTTGGTATGAATCTCGATTTCCAAAAAATATTTCCGAAAAAAGGTGCCAAGTCCAATCCGTTGAGTACCGGTCTAAGCATGGCGGGAGGAATTTTTGCCAATATCCAGGGGATGATGGGTGATCAAGGGAACGACCCCGTAAAAGGGATGAGTGATAGATGGTCTAAGTTTACTCCCATTATTGCTGGAGTTAGTTCGTCTTTAAAAAATAACAAAGAAGCGATGACGGCAGTTAATACGGCAGAAAAGGCCGGAATGATCGTTAATTCCCTATCGCAAGGTTGGGGTAGCGCCAGTGTGGCATTAAAAATGATGCAAAATGGGAATTCATTGGCAGCTAGTGCCCAGATAACCCTGAATGAGTCGATGTTGACTTGTCCGGTTACCTGGGTCATTGCCGGAATTGTTGCCTTGGTGGCTGCGGGCTATTTACTCATTAAAAACTGGGATAAAGTGAAAGTATTTTTAACGAATCTATGGAATGGCATAAAGACTACTTTTTCAAATGCCCTTCATTTCATTTGGAAATTGTTTGACAATAAATATGTTCAAGCCGCATTAATGATTTTTGCCCCGTTTATCGGCTTACCCGTAGTGATTGTAAAGAATTGGGATAAAATCAAAGCATTTTTTAGTAGTCTTTGGAATGGAGTCAAGGCTGAATTTGCCGGGGCGCTGAATGGGATTGCGAATTTGGTGATGAGTTTTTGGAACAAAATCAAGGCTGTTTTTGATGCAATCGGAGGTTTCTTTGCCAAGATATTTGGGGGTAAAAATAATAAAGCTACCTTAGAAATTCAAACGGCTGCAAAGGGACACAATGCAAAGATTCCAAAACACGCTACTGGAACTTCATTCCATGCGGGTGGTTTAGCTATGGTCGGCGAGGAAGGTCCGGAGCTAGTCAATTTACCCCGCGGTAGCCAGGTCCTTTCCAACAGCAGAACCCAAAGTTTATTAAAGGGTATGGGAAGCGGCGGCGCAGGGATATCGGTGAACTACTCACCGCAGATCATCATTCAGGGCAATGCGGATGCTCATGTAATGAAAACAGCCAGCGATAATTCTTATGCCGACTTCGAACGGAAGTTTAACGCGCTGATGGACCGGAAACGTCGGTTAAGCTTTGCGGGAGGTTTTTAAGATGGCAAGCACATATAATACAAAAATGGGCGATACTTTTGACAGTATCGCCTTTTCGCTACTTGGTGATGAAGTGTATACCAAGGAACTGATGGAAGCCAATCCCGGCTATCTGGATGTAGTGATATTTTCCGGTGGAGTCACCCTGGTGATTCCCGATATTGAACGCTCGGGGACCACATCCAGCAATACGCCGCCCTGGAGGAGTGCTTCATGAACAGCAGACGGGCTAGCATTATATTAATATATGAAGGCAAAAATATCACCGATGATATTGCAGCGGACTTGCAAAGTTTTACTTATAATGATAATGCTTCCGGTACCTCGGATGATATTACCATTGAGCTTAAGGATGACCAAGGAAAATGGATTTCCAGCTGGGCACCGGCAAAAGGCGATATCATTAAACCCATTCTGTTCACTGAGAATTGGAATTTTGAAGGTGAATACCAGAGTCTCGAGTGTGGTACATATATTGTCGATGAGCCCAGTTATAGTGGCCGGCCCCGAGTGCTTAACATAGGGGCGGTATCGGTTCCGTCATTTGCCGGGTTTATGGATGTAACCCATAATCATACCTGGCAAAACGCAACTGTTCAAAGTATCATCGTTCCTATCATTAAATCTTATACGAAAAATGATGACAAAAACAATGTGGAAGATGAAAACAAAATCGAATTTAAAACGGTTTTTCAAACGCAAATCAATCCGGTGATTTGTTTTGTCCATCAGAGTGAACAAACCGATGCGGCATTTCTTTTTGATCTCTGCCAGAAAAACGGTTTGGCGATGAAGCTATATAATCAAAAAATTAACATTTTCAGTGAAAAAGAATATGAGACTCACAATCCATCCATCACTTTGACAGAGTCTGACTTGATCAGTTGGACTGCGAAAACATCCTTTGCGAACACCGGTTATGATGGCTGCCAAATCGTCTATACTTTACCAAACTCTGAGACGACTTTTTCTCATACTTTTCGGCCGCTTTCAAAGACAGGCAATAAAATTTATCAAATGAATGAAACCGTATACGATTTGGCGGAAGCTGAGCGCTATGCCCAATGTAAACTGCGGGAATTGAATAAAAAAGAATATACGTTGAGCCTGGAGATAGCCGGTAATTTG
>DNPQ01000385.1:4214-4571 GCA_003501335.1 Bacillota bacterium | reverse complement strand
CAGCCATGAAGATATTTATCTAACCCGCCGACTCCAAGAAGCCGGGAAAATCTTGAGCATTGAACTGTTGGATCATGTGATAACGGGAGAGAAGAGTTATTACAGCTTAAAGGAAAAGGGGTTTTTGTAAGAGTAATTAGATGTTTTAGTTTTTGAAGTTAAAGTGGCAACTTGAATAATCAGTTACGCCTAAATTTTTTCTATGCAACATCTTTTCGCCTTTCACGGAGGAAGGCGTTTCCGCGCCGCCTGGTTCAGGACGAACATGGCGGTTGCGGTCGTAAGCCTAGGCCAAATTGCCAGTCGAAAGGCCACGGATGGCGGCGACTTTCAAAAACCCTGGATGAATAAAAGGAA
>DNPQ01000385.1:0-3889 GCA_003501335.1 Bacillota bacterium | reverse complement strand
CCGGTGGAAGCCGTGGACAAAAAGAATCGGCATTCATTTTATCCCCATAAAATTATTATTAAAAAAGGAATTGCTTTTTGGAGGCATCCTGCAATGTCCTTCACATCCATCAACATCTTCACCCTCAAACAAATTCGTACTTACCACCACCGTTACGACCTCGAAGACTATCCAATCACAACCCCCCAGATCTGCTATGAAATCCTCCAATATATTCTCGATCTCAAATCCGAACCGGTAGAAAAATTCGGCATTATCTCACTGAACGCCAAAAACAAAATCATCGGCATTCACATTATTGGCATCGGCTCCCTTGATAAAGTATATATCGAACCCAGAGAAGTCTTTATGGCTGCCATGCTGAACAACGCTAAATCCATCATCGCCTTCCACAACCACCCCTCCGGCGAACCCGAACCCAGCCATGAAGATATTTATCTAACCTGCCGACTCCAAGAAGCCGGGAAAATTTTGAGTATTGAACTGTTTGACCATGTGATAACGGGGGAGAGGAATTATGTCAGTTTGAAAGAAAAGGGGTTTTTGTAGAAGAACGCATGATTGTGGCAAAAGTTTGTCAACCCTCCAACTTGCTTCCTCCCTCGTAGGGAGGAACGAAAGCGTGTGTTATGTATGTTCATTCAAAGTTTTCCGTAGGAAATATGCCGGATAACTACTTAATTTCAAATGGCTTTCACGCTAGCTTAAGGCTGGATGGTTTGAAGATTTTGTTACTCAATAAATACTTACAGATTTGCAGTTCGTTTCTCCCTTCGAGGGAGAAAGTGCGCCTCCATGGAGGCGAAGAATGAGGGTTGGCATCTAAGAGACGGAAAAAGAAACCGTGGACAGTTGGGAGAGAGGTCGTATTTAGACCCGAGAATTTCGGGAAATTTGCCCACGATAGCTTGATGACATTGGGACCGATGGGAAGGTAAACATAAAAATATGAAAAGGATATTTTTGAAACAGTAGACTTAGGGTCTGTTCCGATGGTACACTAGAAGAAAAAATCACCCAAGAAAGTACGGAAATTTCATTTTAAAAATGTTCTTGGTCTAGACTATAAAGCAGATAAAGGAGCAAACCCATGCATTTAAGAGATCCGAAGGTTTCCATCGTCCGTTGCGCCGATCAACATCAATTTGATGCGGTTAAGGAATCCGTGATTCAGGCTACCGAACTGATTGGGGGATTGGAATCCCTGATCACGCCCGGTGATCATGTAATGTTAAAACCCAATTTTATTTGTGAGGCCGATTATAAAACCGGCGCTACCACCAATCCCAATGTGGTATTTGCTGTAGCCGAGCTATGCAAGGAAATGGGCGCTAAAAAGGTGACCATTGCCGAAGGGTCCGCCATCGGTACGGATACGGATAAAGTATTCGACGCCTTAGGTATCCGGGAGCTGGCCCGCCAGCACCAATGCGATGTGGTGAATTTGATCAAAGATGAATTTACATATTGCATGAATCCTTTGGGGCGGAATATCAAAAGAATCCGTTTACCGCGCACCTTTATCGAAAGCAATGTGGTAATTAACATACCGGTGATGAAGACCCATGACGCCTTGGCGGTGACCCTCGGGCTGAAAAACTTAAAAGGCATCATCCATCAGTCCGACAAAAAAAGATTTCATAAATGGGGCCTCAGCCAGACCATTGTCGATCTGGGACATTTGGCAATGCCGGAATTGACCATTATCGACGGCACCATAGCCCTTGAAGGAATGGGGCCGGTGGTGGGGAAAGCGGTCAATTTAGGATTGTTACTGGCTTCCACCGATACAGTAGCCGCCGACAGAGTCGCCATGGAGATTATGGGTTTTGAACTTTCGGAAGTGGAATATATCAAGCTTGCCGGTGAACAGGGACTAGGCTGCACGGATCTGGCCCAAATAAAAATCGTCGGTCAGTCTTTAGAGAGTGTTAAAAGGCCCTTTGAGCGCTTAAGTCTGGACCCGCAAATTCTGGAGGAAATGGACATCCGTTTAGTGGCCTGCGATGCTTGCAGCGGCTGTAACAATGCCATTAGTTCCTATCTCTATGACCAATACCTGAAAGGCACGCTGGAAAAGCTGAGGGGATGTACCCTGATTTACGGGCAAAATCCTTATATCCCCGAGGGCAACCATGGCAAAATAATCCGTTTGGGTGTTTGTACCCGGAATGTAAAAATGGAGCAAGGAATTTATGTACCCGGCTGCCCCCCTCATCCGATGCATATCGATGATTTTGTCAGCGGAAAAGGGCTGGAACGGGCCTAAGGAGTTTTACTATGTTATATTGGCTAAAATTTATCTATATCACTTTCTTTATGCCCCCGGGAATCTTTATCGTTCTTTTGTTGGGCCTTGGCGGATGGCTTTTGCATAAAAAAGAACGGGGCATTGCCTTCGTAATGCTGGGGATGGCTTTTCTCTTGTATATAGTTTCTAACTATTGCTGCAGTGACTTATTAATGCATTCATTGGAATACCGCTACCGGCCGTCGGCCAGGATCCAAGGGGATGTGATTGTAATGCTCGGCGGAGGGGCTACGCTCCATACACCGAATTTACACCATCAGGGTCATTTATCCGGGGCCGCGGCGAACCGTTTATTAACTTGTATTCAGCTTGAACATCAATTGAAAGTGCCCCTCATTGTCTCGGGTGGACAAGTATTCAAAAATACCGGCCGGGAAGCGGAAATTGCTCAAGCGATTTTGATTGATACAGGAATACCGGAAGAGCGTATTCATATTGAGAACCAAAGTTTAAATACGACCCAGAATGCCGAAAATACTGCATTACTATTGGCTAAATATCATTACCGCCATCCGATCCTGGTCACTTCGGCATTTCATATGGCCCGGGCGGTGAAACAATTTAAAAAGGCAGGAATTTCGGTGACACCTTTTCCTACCGATTACCGGACCAATGAAAAACTGGATTTTATTGCCGTTGATTGGGTTCCCACCTCGGAAGCGCTGGATAATTTCAGTATCGCCCTGAAGGAATATTACGGGCTTTTGGCGGCAAAGTGGTATTAAGGTAAGAAAGAACTCTTGTCTAGAACGAATGTTCGTGCTATAATGATTCCAGAACGTATGTTTGCCTCGAGAGGATCTAAGCAATGGACGTTTTGGACAAAGTGCAAATATTAGCTTCAGCCGCCAAATACGACGCTTCTTGCGCTTCCAGCGGCAGTACCCGCCAAAATAACGGCAAGGGGCTGGGGAATGCTTCTTCATCTTCGGTCGGAATCTGCCATAGTTGGGCGGCGGACGGCCGTTGTATTTCTCTGCTGAAGATTTTGTTTTCCAATTATTGTGTCAATGATTGCGCTTATTGTGTCAACCGGCGCAGCAACGACATTCCCCGCAGCTCTTTTACCATTAATGAGCTGGTTGATTTAACCATCAATTTTTACCGCCGTAATTATATCGAAGGGTTGTTTTTGAGCTCCGGGGTTTTTGCCAGTCCCGATCGGACCATGGAGATTTTACTCCAGGTCATTAAAAAATTGCGCCGGGAACAGCATTTTAACGGTTATATCCATCTGAAGGTGATTCCCGGGGCCAGCCAGGGGTTGATCCGGGAAGCCGGGTTTTATGCCGACCGGCTCAGCGTTAACATCGAACTTCCCTCGGAACAAGGACTGAAGTTGCTAGCGCCTGAAAAAAAACGAAGCGACATCTTGACCCCGATGTCGTATATCGGCGCCCGAATTCACCAGAGTCGCGATGAGCAAAAACATTTTCAAAAAGCGCCTCATTTTGCCCCCGCCGGCCAAAGCACTCAACTTATCGTAGGAGCTTCGCCGGAACCCGATTACCAGATTCTACGCTTGGTAGAACAGCTTTATCATAAGGTCAATCTTCGCAGAGTCTATTACTCAGCCTA
>DNPQ01000287.1 GCA_003501335.1 Bacillota bacterium | reverse complement strand
AATCTTTTTGGGTTGGAAGAGGTATTTGATAGCGAATTGGACTTTATCCATCTGGCGAAGAATATATTAATAAGGACAATTCCTGAAACTGCATCAAATGGTGGAATTATCTATTGGTTTGATGAGGTGCGAAGCGAGTTCAAGCTCAAGTCTTTTCACGGAATTCCAATTGCCCAAATCAATCAAATTACCAACGAAATTCGAAAACCGGATGGAATATTAGAAATTGTTCGAAGTCAACCCCAAGGTTTTGCAGTGAACAATTTAAAAGGATCTATGTTGAATTGTGGAAATTTGGGGAAATATTATCAAAGTTTAATGGCAATGCCTTTATTAATTCAAAAAGATATCTTGGGAGTCCTGATTCTTTTTAAGCAAAAAGGGAGTTATCACGGGAGAGAATTAGAATTGCTCAAGGCTTTTGCGCCCCGATCCGCAGTCCGCTTGGAGAGCGCCCGGTTATATCAACTGGCAAAGGAAACCGCTCAAGAAAATACAAAATTATATATTAACTTGTCGAATCTCTATCAGAAAGCGACTTTGGATGAATTAACCGGGCTTTATAACCGGCACTTTTTAATGCAAAGGCTGAAAGAAGAAATTAAGAAAGCATGGCGATACAGACAGCCCCTTTCTTTAATTTTTATTGATCTGGATTTTTTCAAACCGGTTAACGATGAATATGGACATCAAATTGGTGATCAGCTGTTGATGGAGCTTGGAGAGTTTATTAAGAAATCTATTCGTGATTATGATGTGGCTTGTCGCTTTGGAGGAGAAGAATTTGTGGTATTGTTACCACAGACGACATTAGATAATGCTTTTGAATTAGCGGATCGGTTACGGGAAAAAGTGGCTCAACATTTATTTTGCGAAACAACTAAAAAACTAAAAATCACTGCAAGTTTTGGAGTCAGTGTAACTCCGGATTTTTCGGATTGCGGCACTCAGCTTAATGAAGAGTTCCTGAACCGGATCGTTGAGAAAATTGTGGCCGAAGCAGACAATGCTTTATATCGAGCCAAAGAATCAGGACGTAATCAGGTAGTTGCCTACTTAGAAAATTCTTTGAGCCCCGATTCAAAATAGTATTATTTTTGCTTGTTCTCATTTTGTGGTTTGCTGTCCGAACCAGGAAAAACGTTAAAAATTTCTAATTTACTGCAAATAACTATGCAGGATAAATAAAATCGACCGTCGAATAATAATATCGAATAATAATTTTGAGGTGTTGAGTTTGTTCTTAGATTCAGCTAAGATTTTCTTGAAATCCGGAAACGGAGGCCCTGGGGCGGTTAGCCTTCGGCGTGAAAAATATGTGCCTCGTGGTGGTCCAGATGGTGGTGATGGAGGACGCGGCGGTCATATCATATTCATTGCTGATAAAAATTTAACGACTTTAAGCGATTTTCGTTATAAGCATCATTTCGAAGCCGAAAATGGTTGCCGTGGCGAGGAGGTTAACCGTTCTGGCAAGGATGGATCCGATTTATATATACCGGTACCAGTTGGTACGTTGGTAAAAAATTTTGAAAATAAGCAGGGAATCGTTGATCTAACGATGCCGGGAGCTGAATTTGTAATTTTAAAGGGCGGCCGGGGTGGCCGGGGTAATTCAAATTTCGCATCACCTACCAGACAGACTCCTCAATTTTCTGAAAAAGGAGAACTGGGAACTGAATTATGGGTGGAGTTAGAACTCAAATTATTAGCGGACGTTGGATTAATTGGGTTTCCAAATGTTGGCAAGTCAACTTTGATTTCTAAGATTTCAGCAGCCCGCCCTAAAATTGCGGATTATCCTTTTACAACCTTAGTTCCAAATTTGGGAGTGGTTGATTTTAAAGGTCAAAGCTTTGTGGCAGTCGATATTCCGGGGCTAATTGAAGGTGCTCATGTAGGTGTTGGTCTGGGGGACCAATTTTTACGCCACATCGAGCGGACTCGTTTATTAGTGCATATGGTGGATGTTTCGACTTTTTCCGGTCGTGATCCTTACCAAGATTACATTCAAATTAATGAAGAGTTAAAACTCTACAATCCTGATTTAGCCAAAAAACCGCAAATTGTGGCTCTTACGAAAATAGATTTGTTGGAAGACCGTCAAGTCTTGACAACTTTTTGTTCACATTTTAAACAAGGAGATCAAGATATCGTTGCCATCTCAGCGGCAACAGGTGAAGGAATTAATGAATTATTAAATTTACTGATTGAAAAATTGGCAGCGTTTCCGGTTGAGACCATCATTGATGAAAAACCCATCGGGCTTCAAGAGAAAGCTGAAGATAGAAACACTACGGTAATCCGTAACGGAGAAATTTATATTGTACAAAATAATGCTTTAGTCCGTAGGATGGCCCGTTATGACTTGGAAAATGATGATTCGGTCCGCAGTTTTCAAAACCTTCTCAAACGTTGGGGAATTGAAGAGGCTCTTATTCATGCGGGAATAAAAGAAGGTGATTCGGTAAGAATAGGCGATTTTGAATTTACTTTTTTAAATGAGAATCAGAAGTAGGAGGGTTTAATCAAGTGGTTTGTCTGGATTGTGGCAATTGCCGGAAAAATGAGCCAGTATTTTACTGCACAGCTAAAAATGAATTTATCGTTACAGAAACTGCTGTTGTCCGGGAAAAGGCAAAGAGCCGTTGGCGTGAAGGAGACCCCAGTTATGAACAACATCGACGACAACTTCGTAAAGATAAAATACCACAAGCAACTTAAGTGAAGCCCTAGGCTTCACTTTTTTTACAATCTGAAATATGCTATAATATTTCCAAACTATCTAGCATGAACTCGGCTATCTAGAACTACATAAGTTTAGGAAGAGGGTCAACATTTGTTAACAAGTAAACAGAGAAGCAGGCTCCGTTCACTCGGTAATGATTTAGAGCCGATTCTTACTATTGGAAAAGGCGGAATCACCGATAATTTGATTGAGCAATTAAATCAAGCATTAACAGCCAGGGAGTTGGTTAAGGGTCGAGTATTACCGCATACGGTTCTTGATGTAAATAATGTCGCTTCAGAACTCGCCTCTAAAACGATGGCAGATGTTGTTCAGGTAATTGGCAGAAATGTTCTGTTTTACCGGCCTTCACAATCCGGAACTCCTGGGATAATATCACTCCAGGAGGATTAATGTGAACCCATTGGAGCACTTACAAAATGCCAAACGGATTGTGATTAAAGTCGGCACTAGTACTCTTACTCATAGTACCGGAAAATTGAATCTGAATCGGATGGAACAATTTGTACGTCAGCTGGTAGATCTGCAAAATAAAGGCCGGGAAGTGGTACTCGTTACTTCGGGAGCTGTTGGAATTGGATTAGGCCGCCTGGGATTTGCCGAAAGACCAACTTCCATTGTAGAACGGCAAGCTGTGGCTGCAGTAGGCCAGGGCCTTTTAATGCAAGTTTATGAAAAGCTATTTTCAGAATATGGTCAAATTGTAGCCCAGATATTACTTACTCGTAACGACATCAGTGACCGGAAAAGATATCTGAATGCTCGTAATACGATACTCACTTTATTAAAATACCAAGTGACTCCGATTATAAATGAAAATGATACCGTGGCAACGGAAGAATTGAAAATTGGTGAGAATGATACTCTTTCGGCGCTTGTTGCAGGATTGATCGAAGCGGATTTGCTTATTTTATTATCGGATATCAATGGTTTGTATACAGCGGATCCGAAAAAAGAACCGGATGCAACATTGATTCCAATAGTCAATGAAATCGATGCCAAAATTTTGAAGATGGCTGGTGGGGCTGGCTCGGAATTTGGGACTGGAGGGATGTTGACTAAATTGGAAGCTGCCAAAATGGCAACTGCCGCTGGGACAACAATGATATTAATGAACGGCCAAAATCCGGCGAACATACAAAATATCTTTCAAGGGAATCCAGTCGGGACAGTTTTCTTAAGTACTCAGCCTTTGGTAAACAGCCGGAAACGGTGGATTGCCTATGGACCCCTTGTTAGTGGCGACTTTGTTATCGACAAAGGAGCGGAGCAGGCTTTATTAAAACAAGGAACTAGCTTGCTTCCTTCAGGGATCATTGATTTACGGGGACAATTTGAAGAAGGCGATCTTATCCGGATTTTAAGCGTTAACCAGATAGAGCTGGGACGGGGTTTAACCAATTATGGCCGGGATCATTTGCTAAAGATTAAAGGTAAGAAGTCTGCAGAAATCGAAGCGATATTAGGGTATAAGGCAGCCGACGAGGTTATTCATCGTGACAACTTGGTAATTACGGCTTCATTAGGAGGTGAATTCAATGGAAATTCAAAAATATGTTGAGGATATCGCGAAGAAGGCGAAGAATTGTACCTCAGTTTTCGCTAGAATATCGTCTATCCAAAAAAATAATTTATTAGAAAAAATGGCCCAGTCGCTCATAGCTCAAAGTCAAAAAATTATGGATGCTAATGGGGTTGATGTTGAAAATGCCGTTCAAAAAGGACTCAATAAGACTTTAATTGATCGCTTAACCTTGGATCAAAAGCGGATTAACGGCATGGCCGAAGGTCTCCACACTTTAATTCAGCTTGACGACCCGATTGGGAAAATAGACAAAATGTGGCGCCGCCCTAATGGATTGGAAATCGGCCAGCAACGAGTTCCTCTGGGAGTCGTAGGGATAATTTATGAAGCCAGGCCTAATGTGACGGTTGATGCCGCCGGTTTGTGTTTAAAAGCAGGAAATGCCGTTATTTTAAAAGGCGGCTCTGAAGCTTTAAATTCCAACCGTATTTTAGTGG
>DNPQ01000143.1 GCA_003501335.1 Bacillota bacterium | reverse complement strand
GAAGGTCCTGCTCCTTGATCTCCTTCAAGTCTAGATATAGTAGAAGAACTTGAATTAATAATTTCAATAAATTGGGATCGTTCCAACCCCAAATGTTCACGAAGGAATCGAATTCGTTTTCCACTAGAATCTAATTCCATAATGGTATAATCTCCTTGACATATTTTCACGGTGGGATTATAATCAAATTGTAATTACAAAATAATTCACTCAATTTAAAACAAAATGCGTAACAAAAACCACCGGCCCAAAGTCATCCATTTTGCGCCCTGGTTTCTTATTGCTTAAACTCTCAATTATTTCCATTATAACACGAACAAAGGCAAAAAAGAAAATGGAACAGACAAAAAAAGGAAAGAGCCTAAAAGGGAAAAGAATAAAAGAAAAATTATTGAAAGCATGCCATGGGAAAAACCAGTCCTAAAACAATTGAATCCCTCGAACAGCAAATCGCCGCCGGGAAAAAAAGCTTCAGGAAGCTTACGACACCTGTGGCTGCACCGACTCCGTCGTTTTGGCCAACAGTATCAAGCTGGATAAATTAATCAACCGCTATCACAAATTGACCCAAATAGGACAAATAAAAAGATGATATACTATTACCATCAAAATAAATTCTAAACCCCCACCGCTAAAACTTTCAACAAGAAAAAAGGATTTTTAATCGATGCATTGAATAATGAGGTATAATACTTTCGTATAATATTTTAGGCGATGGAGTTCGCCAAAACCGCCGATTAAGTTAGGCTGATGACTCCTGCGTTTAGTTTTAATAGGCTAAACACAGGAGTTTTTTTATTATCAAAATAAATAAGGAGACAACATGTTCTGGAATATTCTTTGGGTGATCATCGGTGGAGGCATCGGGTCCGCCACCCGTTATCTGCTCACCTTATTAGCCTCCCGGTTATTTGGCAGCAATTTTCCATTCGGGACTTTAAGTGTCAACCTGGGCGGGTGTTTATTGATCGGTCTCATTTTTTCCTTGGCCGACAGAGGAATTGTCTCTCCGGCAATGCGTTTGTTGTTGATGACCGGTTTTTTAGGAGGGTTGACTACCTTTTCAACCTATGCCTTGGAAAGTACCAACTTTTTCAAAAGCATGGAAATCAGCACTGCATTATTGAATATTGGGCTTAATAATTTCGGCGGATTCATTTTGGTTTTGACCGGTTTTTGGTTAGGCCGGTTGATGTAAAAGGGGGAATAAACCATGTCGATGGACTATAAAATGATTACTATTTTTACAAGCGAGGATCGTACTTGGAACGGTAAACCGCTTTATGAAGCTGTATTAAATTATATCAAGGGCTTAAGAACCGCCGCCAGGTGTACGGTATGGCGGGGATTGGCGGGATGCTATGAAAACGGTGAGATTGCCACCCAGAAACTGTTGGAGCTTTCCTACAACATGCCGCTAAAAATCGAAATCATCATCCCGGGAAGCGAAGCTGAAGCGGTTTTAACTTCCCTGGACCCGATGATCACGGATGGAATCGTTGCCGTCAACGATCTGAATATCCGTTCCTTTAAATCTTCCAAAAGGTTAGTCCCTGGGTATCTGAAAGTAAAAGAGGTGATGACATCATCACCTAAAACCGCTTCGCTCGATACTCCGGTCCGTGAGATAGCCGATTTATTATTGGCCTCAGCCTTTAAAGGGATCCCTGTTATGGATCCCAACCATCATGTGGCCGGCATCATCACCCAACAAGATCTCATTCAAAAAGGAAATATGCCTATGCGCTTGGGGTTATTAGCCCGGTTGGAACCTGGGCAACGGAAAGAGCTTCTTAAACCGAACTCATCTCAAAAAGCGCGGGAGATCATGACCCATCCAGTTATCACGATTAAGGAGGAACAGCATTTATCGGAGGCTGTCCGCTTAATGGTACAGCGTAAGCTAAAGAGAATACCGGTCATCAACGAACAGGGGACATTAGTAGGGATGCTATCCCGAGTGGATATTTTCCATTCCATGACCCAAAGCGCTCCTGGGTGGGCCCATCTTGAAGAACGGAATATCGTGATTACCAATAACACTTCCGTAAAAGAGATCATGACCCGGGAAATGAATACGGTAAAACCGGAGACTCCCATTAGCGAAGTGATCGAAAAGATTTGTAGCGATGACATCCAAAGAGCTGCCGTAGTTGATAACCAGGGCCGTTTTCTGGGACTGATTTCCGATTTTGATTTGCTGCCGTTCATTTCCAATTATCCCTTGACGATTTGGGATCTATTTGTCAGCAAATTGACTTTTTCAGAGGCCGGACGCAAAAACAAAGAACTGGTTGACCATCTTAAAGCCAAAACGGCCGCTGAAATTATGCAGAAAAACATTATCACAATTCTGGAAGACGCTACTGCCGATGAAGCTGTTCAATTAATGACTGAAAAGGAACTGAAGCGTTTACCGGTTATTGACAACAACGGGAACTTTAAAGGCATGATTAGCAGGGATTCCGTACTTAGGGCCCTTATCAAGGATGAAGGTTGAACTTGTTCATTCAAGGAATTGATTATCATCCATGATGAAGAGCGCCACCCAGCCACCGGCTGCCGGGTGACTGGGTAATGACCCTAGCTCTTATAGAGTATTAGTCTGATTCTCGGGTCTTGATAGTCACGCTTCAGAGTTCGAAACACCACCGATTGGCCCTCGATTCCTAGCCAGTTCCCCTGAAAACGATACATCGTTTTCTAAAGAGTTGTAATACAACTCTATTTTAAAGGGGAAGGGTAATTGCTTAAAACCGACCCTGGCCCTTAAAGGGAACTCGCACAAATTTCGGGTCTTGACAGTTTCGCTTCGAAGTTCGAAACACACTGATTGGCCCTCAATTCCAGCTGATTCCCTTTAAGGGGAAGGGTAATAGCCTAAAATTTGGCACAATATTTTAGCAATGGGCCTTCCGGTCCTTTAACTCCGCTTGTTTAGCGTCGTTAAAGCGGTCCACTGTTGAAAGATAACCGGTAATCCGCCGAATCCGCCGAATCCGGGTTGAACCGCAAGAAGGACAGCTATCCTCAATAATTCCCCGGTGAAAACAGTTTGGGCATTCATCAATCGGAAAATTAATACCGGCATATCCCATATTGGAAACAGCCATTTGCCGGATAATGGTTTCATAGGCATCCAGATTTTGGAGCGGCGGCGATTGCAGCTCGACATAACTGATATGCCCGGCGTTGGTCAATTGATGATAGGGCCCTTCAATAACAATTTTATCATAAGCCGATATCTCATAATGAACCGGCACATGAAAACTATTGGTGTAATATTCTTTATCGGTAACTCCATCGATCACTCCAAATTGACGCCGGTCCAAAGCAATGAAGCGCCCGGAGAGGCCTTCCGCCGGTGTCGCCAGCAGCGTAAAGTTCAGATCATATTCTTCAGCAAATCCGTCCACTATTTTACGCATATAATGAATGATTTCCAATCCCAGCCGCTGGGAACCGGGATTTTCACCATGATGCGATCCGGTTAAAGCCGTTAAGGCTTCAGCCAATCCGATAAATCCAATGGAGAGGGTCCCGTGTTTGATGACGGAGCCAATCAGGTCATCGGCTTTTAATTGTTCAGAATCCAGATACAATCCTTGTCCCATTAAAAAAGGCATGTCCTTCACTCGCAAACGCGCTTGAATATGATAACGGTGATATAATTGCCTGGCGGCCAGGATCATCATTTTTTCAAGTCCTTGATAAAAAATTTCCAGGTTCTGACCCGCCTTGATAGCAATCCGGGGTAGATTAATCGTGGTAAAAGAAAGATTACCCCGGCCGTCGCTGACCGCTTCTCCGTGACGATCGGCAATCACACGGGTGCGGCAACCCATATAAGCCACCTCAGTCCCATATTCTTTATTAAAAGGAGCATCCATAAATGAGAACGTGGGGTTGAGACGCTGAGCGGCCACGCGCATCGACAGTTGAAAAAGATCATAGTTGGGATCGCCCGGATCAAAATTAATGCCTTTCTTGAGCCGGAAAATAATATTGGGAAATATAGGAGTTTCGCCATGACCCAGCCCTTTTTCGTGGGCCAGTAATAAATTTTTGGTTACCATTCGGCCTGCGGCGGAAGTATCACAGCCTAAATTAATGCTGCTAAAAGGAACTTGGGCTCCCGCCCGGCTGTGCATGGAGTTTAGATTATAAATCAGGGCTTCCATTGCCTGGTAAACATCATCTTCAGCGGCTCCTGCCACAAACTCGGCCATATCCCGATCAAAGGCAGCAAAAGACTGTCCCCCGAACATGTCGTTTTGGGAACTTTGCAGAATGATCGCGGCTAAAGCCGTAGCCGAAGAAGGCTTTTGGGGCGGCCGGATAAAGCCGTACCCGTTATTAAAACCATTTTTCAATAAACGATTTAAGGGGATTTGAAGGCAGTTGATGGTTTTCGCATAAAAGTCCAGATCATGAATATGATAATCGCCTTCAATATGGGCCTTCGCCATCTCATCCGGAATGAGCCTGGTCAGATAATACTGTTTGCTGGCAGCCGAGGCTATTTGCAACATTTTGGCAGAGGGGGAATTACCGACATTGGCATTATCCCGGTTGGTTTCCACTAAAATATCCTCAACGATGTCCATCAATTCGGATTTGGATTCCCGTAAACGGGTACGGCGGTCACGGTAAAGGATATAGGCTTTCGCTGTCTTGGCATGCCCTGTTTCAATTAATATTTTTTCTACCGTATCCTGAACTTCCTCAACCGTTGGAATCTTAGAATCTAATTGTTTATGTAGATATTGAACGACGATAGCCGCCAATTCTTCGGAGAGCTGTTGATCCCCACCGCCGACCGCCTTGGCCGCCTTGAAAATTGCGGTAATAATTTTTTTGTGGTTGAATTCAACAATCCGGCCATCTCGCTTTCGGATGGAACAGAATGTTTTTTCGGGCTGTTGATGAATTAGATTGATTACTTTTGACATTTCTTCTGTTTCTGGTTGATCGGTTTTCATGAAGCTTCGGGTCAAATGTTTCTCCTCGTTTCTGATTTAAATTCTGAAATTATCCAATGCTTTCCCGTTTTTGACAAACTAAAAAGCCTCTAACGGAACGTCAAGAGGCTTTCATTGCTTATCAAGCAAAGAAAACTAAATTGACACCCCCTATCTTCCGTAGAGTTAACAGTGTTTCAGCAGCGGCAGGTTTTCTGGCTTCGGATCATCGGCCTTTCATATCTTCCCAGTATGTCCCAGTGACATTTTCATGAAAAGCTTCCCCAATACAGCGGCGGGACCGTGCAGGATTTTGACCTGCTTCCCTTTTAGCCAACTCCCAAAATGATGGATGCCGGCCACCG
>DNPQ01000442.1:665-3813 GCA_003501335.1 Bacillota bacterium | reverse complement strand
AACTTTTTAATTACAATGTCCGGGTCAATTCCCAGTATGGAATTGATGGGACCCGTCATTCCAACGTCGGTAATATAACCAGTACCTTTCGGCAAAATTCGTTCATCGGCAGTCGTAATATGAGTATGTGTCCCAAGAACTGCTGTTACTTTTCCATCAGTGTACCATCCAAGAGCGACTTTTTCCGAGGTAGCCTCGGCATGAAAATCAATGATAATAATATTGGTCTTTTTCTTGATATCGGCAATACATTCACTCGCTGTTTGAAAAGGGCATGCTAAAGGGTCTAAAAACACCTGTCCCAGAATATTGACCACTCCGACCCGGACACCCTTTTGGGTCTCGGCAATATAATATCCCTCTCCCGGGGTGCCTCCCGGATAATTAGCCGGCCGAATAAGCCGCTTTTCATATTCCAAAACCTGATAAATTTCTTTATTATCCCAAGTATGATTACCCATGGTAATCACATCGACGCCAGAGGTTAGCAGCTCTTGACAAACTTCCCGGTTGATTCCAAACCCCCCGGCGGAGTTCTCACCATTTGCGATGACCAAGTCAATGTTCTCGGTGCGAATCAACTCCGGCAAATATGTTTTCACGATTCGACGGCCCGGTCGGCCAACGATATCTCCGATAAAAAATATTCTTAACAAAATAGCCTCCTATGTATTCCTTCGTCTTCAAATCATCAAGTTTTGTACCTGGTAAAAAATATTTTTCACAGTACGTCTCTCAATCCAGGTCTCCCCCTTCAATTTTCATCAAGCCTAGGTCCGAATAGTCGAATTGAATAGGACCATTGAGTTTTATCAATGGTCCTGATTAGTCTAGCTATTATTGAATATTATTTGTGCAAATTAGCCCGATTAAATACCAAAACCCGTCCTTCTTCCCGGAAACCGATTAAACGTTTTTCCTGCCGTGAATCTTTTAAATCCTCCAGCATATGTTCAATCATTTCTTCCTGAAGGACTGTATCTTCTTCCTGCAAAGTGTCTTCCTGATCGAGCATTAAATATTCTTCAAAGAACTGATGAATCACACCCGTAATGAGAGCTATTTCCTCTTGAGAAAGAGTTTCAATATCCCGGATAATTTCTAAAAAAGTCAAGCCGTCATACTCAGCATGATTAATTTCGATAATACCGGATTCTCTTTCCTGCAATAAGGTCATGTTATTCAGACTTAGCAATAAATGATCTTTGAAGGGTTCAAACTCTTCATTGGTTAATGATTTAACCAGCACAAACGAAAACAGAAGTGTTTTTTGCTCGGGATCAAAACGCACCGAACCGATCTCGGGGTATCTTACAAGCAAAAATGCGATCAAACTCATCGAGTTAGAGAAGGATTCTCCCTCTTTCCAGAAGATGCCTTTCATAATTCCTCCCCCTTCCAGAAGAGACAACACTTTATTGTTATTATTATAGCAAACTTATCTTCCTGCGTGCTAAGGAATTGTCATAAACCAAGCCAATCAATTATCAGTAAAAGCTTCTGAAGGTCCTTATCCGCTGGAAGTCAATCACAATTGCCGGTTTTTTTCTGCCGCAGTCCCAAAAGCAGGTTTATTTGGCATATTCTACCGCTCGTGTTTCTCGAATAACTGTTACTTTTATCTGGCCGGGATATTCCAACTCTTCTTCAATTCGTTTGACGATTTCCCGAGCTACCCTTGCGGAACTAATATCATCAATCCGGTCCGGTTTAACCATAATCCGGATTTCACGGCCAGCCTGGATTGCATAAGCTTTTTCAACCCCTTCAAACGAATCGGCGATATTTTCCAACTTTTCCAACCGTTTGATATAAGTCTCCAAAGTTTCGCGCCTAGCTCCGGGTCTTGCCGCTGAAACCGCATCGCAAGCCTGAACGAGCACAGCTTCAACAGTATTGGCTTCAACATCACCATGATGAGCCGCAATCGCATTAACAACTGCAAAACTTTCCCGATATTTTTTTGCCAAATCAGCTCCAATGGTAACGTGCGGTCCTTCAATTTCATGATTGACCGCTTTTCCGATATCATGCAGCAAACCGGCTCTTTTTGCCAGAGTAACATCAGCGCCTAATTCACCGGCCATTAGCCCACACAGATGGGCCACTTCGATTGAATGTTGTAAAACATTTTGTCCATAACTGGTCCGGTATTTGAGCCTACCTAATAATTTAATTATCTCGGGATGAATGCCATGAATTCCCGTTTCAAAAGTGGCTCTTTCGCCTTCTTCTTTAATAATGGCTTCCACTTCTTTTTGCGATTTTTCAACCATCTCTTCAATTCGAGCGGGATGAATCCGGCCATCAACAATTAATTTTTCCAGGGCCAGTCGCGCCACCTCACGCCGAATCGGGTCAAAGCCGGATAAGATAACTGCTTCCGGCGTATCATCAATGATTAAGTCAATTCCAGTCAAGGTTTCTAGTGCTCTAATATTACGGCCTTCACGTCCGATAATTCTGCCTTTCATTTCATCATTAGGTAGAGCAACTACGGACACTGTGGCCTCAGTTACATGATCAGCTGCGCATCTCTGTATTGCCAGAGATATAATCTCACGGGCTTTTCGATCGGATTCTTCTTTCGCTTTCGCTTCCAACTCACGGATTTTAAGCCCGATTTCCTGCTGCATTTCTTCTTCAACATCTTTTAATAACAACGCCTTGGCTTCTTCACTGCTAAGTCCCGAGATACGTTCCAGTTCATGCCGATGTCGTTGATGGGTTTCTTGAAGTTCATTTTTTAATTTTTCAACTTCGCCCTCTTTTTTAGCGAGCGCCTCTTCCTTTTTCTCAATGATCTCTGATTTACGATCTAACGATTCTTCTTTTTGTACTAAACGTTTCTCTAATCTTTGAATATCAGCACGGCGTTCACGGTTTTCCCGTTCCAGCTCGTTTTTTACTTTTAAAGCCTCTTCTTTGGCTTCTAATAAAGCTTCCCGTTTAATGGATTCAACTTCTTTTTTGGCATCCTCCAACATTTTACGGGCATTTTCTTTAGCGGACTGCAATTTTATCATACCATACAAAACCGAAATTAAATAGCCCGCTACCAAACCGCCTAATATGGCCATAACTATTCCAAACATACTTCACCTCCTAATAGTTTAGATAATTGATTCCTTACAAAATGACTTCCTTA
>DNPQ01000442.1:0-406 GCA_003501335.1 Bacillota bacterium | reverse complement strand
ATGACTTCCTTAGAAGTCTCGTTAATCAAAATTCAAAATTGAGAATGAAAGGAAAAAAGAATACAAAACAAGCCGAGTAAGAACTCGGCTTTTGTTCTGTCCTCCGCAGTTTATTGTAAACTTTTTTAAATACGGTGTCAAGTAGGATCTATGCTAGGAAAACACTGGCGAACAGTATTTTCAGAAAACCCATTTCTTACCAAATAAGCGCGTATTTTTACTTGCGGTTTACTGGAAGTAGCCTTTTTACTCAGAAGCTTTGTAGCTATCACCAATTCTTGTTCATCAGGGTAATATTCATCCATCAATTCGCTAATAATTTCCTGACTCAGCCCACGACTTTTTAAATCAAGTTTTGTATACATACGGCTTTTCAGTCTACTTTGAAGCTGATGAATCCGAGATT
>DNPQ01000428.1:1868-12330 GCA_003501335.1 Bacillota bacterium | reverse complement strand
ATTTATTTAGCCGACGGCTCCAAGAAGCCGGCATCAGTTTTTCACAGATTAGTCATATTATATTGACTCATCACCATGATGATCATGCCGGATTATTAAATTATATCATCAAGGAAAATCGCTGATATTCGGATTGTAATGTCACATTTTGCCAAAGAATTACTGGAGAAAGGGGAAAATGACAATGCCCATCCCAAAGGATGTCATCAACCGGCGAATCAAAGCCTTGTTGCACCTAAAGCGTTTGATAATCATGCTGGCTTTGAAGAAGCATATTGACAAAAAGAGCAATTTGAAATTCCCCCCTTATTTTGTTCGCCCAAACGATATTTTGATTTCAGGCGAAACTAGGTTCAAAGATATTGGGATTGATTTGGACGGTACAATCATTGAGACTTTAGGGCATACCGTTGATTCGATAACGATTATGTTAGACTGCGGTAATGCTTTGGTCGGCGATGCAGCTGCCAATATGCTACAGTTTGCCGGGACTAAATACTGTGTGATCGGACTCAGTGATCTGGATGAATATTACCGCAGCTGGCAAAAGATTTTAGATGGGGGCGCTAAACGTATATTTCCGGCACACGGCAAACCTTTTCCCGCTATTAAATTAACAGAGAATATCGGTAAAAACAAAAAACAAAATATGGTGATGATTTGTCCATGAAAATGGTTTAAGAGTAAAAATCTAATTATAACAATTGACAAACTTCAGTTTAGTTGCTATACTGAATATATGAAAGATGAAATGGTTCACTGCTTAATGAACGAGTTTATCAAAATCAGTTATAAATTAAATGAACTTGAGAAAGTCCCGATTGATTTTGGCACCGGCGAACTGCTTTATCCGTCGGAAATTCATACAATTGATGCCGTTGGGGATCAATATGATACAGTTACTGCAATCAGTCAAAATTTTGGCATAACCAAAGGAGCGGTATCTCAAGTTATTTTCAAGCTTCA
This sequence comes from Bacillota bacterium, assembly GCA_003501335.1. GTDB lineage: Bacteria > Bacillota > UBA4882 > UBA8346 > UBA8346 > UBA8346. The sequence continues at coordinate 11,364 of DNPQ01000428.1, read as the reverse complement.
TCAGAGAGGTTATGTCCAAAAAGTCCGCAATGAAGCCTATAACAAAGAAATTCTTCTTTCTCTTACCGATAAAGGGTTAATCGCATATCGGACCCATAAAGAATTACATAAGACAATGGATGGGGAAATCATTCGATTGATGGGCAGTTATTCCGACGAATGGCTGCAAACCTTTGAAAATATGCTGCTTCAGCTCGAGAAACAAGTTGATAAATTTATAGATTTGGGGAAGAAGAATTAATTTTTTTTGAACTATAGTATAGTAGCTAAACTGATGGCTGTTATTTAAATTCTATAAGTTTTAAGTGGATTAATATGCTATATGGTATAGTAACTAAACTGAAAAATAAAAGGAGCGAAAATGATGCCAAATTCTAAAAAGGTATTGGGAATCTGTGCTAGCAGTCGTAAAAACGGCAACAGTGCGATCATTCTAAATGAGCTGTTGCGACCCGTTCGGGAAGCCGGGCATGAGGTCGAAGTCTTGAATTTAGGGACATTAAAAATTTTTTCTTGTACGGGTTGCCTTGGTTGTATTCATTCGGGATCTCGATGCGTTCGCAACGATGATTTAGAACTGGTCAAGCAAAAGATCGAAGAAGCAGACGCCATTGCCCTGGCTTCGCCTTGTTATTATCTTTCGACACCATCCCCTTTACGGGCGATTATGGAGAGGTCGGCTAATTGGGCTATTGAAAAATTGGCTAACAGTACGCAGAAAAAATATGGCGTTGCAGTTTCGGTTGCTGGGGGAAATCCCATTGAATCTTCCATGCAGAGAATGAATGCCAGTTTATTTTTGGGGTTATACAATTGCGAAATCGTTGGCCAATTTACGATAGGACATGCATTCAATAAAGGGGAGGTTTTATTGGTTCCAAGTAAACTAAGATTGGTACGAGAGCTTGGTGAAAATCTTTTGCAATCCCTTGCGGAAAATCGCTGCATTCGATCATCCATTAATGAATGTGAAAATCAATTAATATGTCCAAATTGCTTGGCGGATGCATTTCAAATTTATAAAGATGGCACAATGGTTTGCCCGGTCTGCGGCGGAAAATTGGAAAATGGGAAATCAGGTAATCGGGCTGGCTTTAACAGGTTTTCTGTTGAAGGCGCGCGGGAACATAAAAGGCATATCCTTGATAATGCCATTGGGGGAATGCTTGCCGGAGATGAAATCAATCAAAGATTACAGGCCTATTGGAGTTCGAATACGATACCTCAGGATGATTATCCCATTGATCGTGATTTAAGCGGTATAGTGGATTCGTTAAACTGGGATGATGAAGCCCTTAAAACGTTACAAGCCAGTGTTCCCGTTGCTTTACAGGAGCTTATCAAAAAGGTGGTTACCAAAAAAGCTCTTCAAGAAGGTGTATCACAAATAACCAAAAAAGAATTCCAGCAATGTTGGCGGTTTTAAAAAGGATTGTTGTCATTTTGGCGATATTCCGTTGTTTCAATATCATTACAATTTAAGGAGGAATTTTTATGGAAAGCAAGGTCAATTTTAAAAAAGGAACTTTCAAACTCCATCCCAATCCGAATTTTAACTATCAGTTAAACCGGACTTATTCCTGGAGCAATGGCGATTTAGAGGAGCTTAAAGCGGTTGCCCCAAAAATCACCAATGCTGCGACCTGGGAGAAAGAGCTGTTGCAAATTGCCGAAAAAGCCTTGCGGGAAAACCGGATGGAACATGCTATCGCCTACTATCGTATGGCGGAATTCTTTATGTATGACGGACATCCTGCTAAGATTGAGACCTATGACAAAGCTGTCAATTTATTTTATAATTATCACAGCGCTCTCTTTCAATCAGGAATCATTAAGAAAGATTCGGTACCCTTTGGGACGGCGCACCTTCCGGTATTATATACTAAGCCGGAAACGGGAAAATGCATTGATACCATTTTGCTGCATGGTGGCTATGATTCTTATATGGAAGAATTTTTACCGATGATGCTGTACCTTCGTGAAAATGGTTTTGCGGTATATCTTTTTGAAGGGCCGGGCCAAGGAGGGGCTTTACGAAAAGAAGGCCTGACGTTTATTCCGGAGTGGGAAAAACCGGTGAAAACGATATTGGATTTCTATAACCTGGATGATGTGACGATTATCGGACTATCCCTCGGAGCGATGTTAGCGCCCAGGGCTGCAGCATTTGAAGCTCGGATTAAGCGGGTTGTAGCCTGGAGCCTGTTGCCCAATCTTTTTGACCTGTTGATATATGACATGCCGAAAAGTTTTCAGGATGTAATCCGGTTATTGATGGCAAATGAAGACGAAGATATTTTAAATCTGTTGATGAAGAGTTTAATGAAAAAAGATCCGATGATCGAATGGGCAATTACTCATGGAATACACAATATGGGCGTACATACTCCGTACGAATACCTAAGAAAAATTAACCAATTTCAGTATATGGATGTTATCGAGAGAATATCCCAAGACTTTCTCCTATTAAGCGCTAACAAAGACCATTTTATCCCGCTGGAGTTTTACAAACCGATTATTGATGGCCTAACGAATGTTAGATCGCTAACATACAGGCTTTTTACTGAAAAAGAGAGTGCTGAAAATCATTGCAATGCCGGTAATGCTAAGCTGGCTTTGGATACCATTATCTCTTGGATAAAGGTTATTAAGCCTTAAAAAAGAATATTGAAAATCTCCTTAATGAAGGGTTTAAGGGCTGTCTAAAAGGTAGTTCCTTTTAGACAGCTTTTGATCGTTAGAGATCTAGAAACTGCTTAAGGCAAAGGTTTTAAAAGCAAACAGGAGGTAGGCGAATGAATCGTCTGCCTCCTACTTGATCAAACCGCAGAAAGACTATTAACAGCTTTTGACTTATTGTAATTTAGTTTTTCGGAACTGAGAAGGAGAAACTTTTTGGTATTTCTTAAATAACCGGGAAAAATAGTTGGTATCATTGAAACCGGATGCCAACGCGATTTCGGTTATATTGAGCTCGCTTTCCTGTAGCAAAGTCAATGCGTTATTGATACGTAATTGATGAATATAATCCCCGGCGGATTTGCCGACAAGCTGCTTAAACATACGGCAAAAATGATATTTGCTAAGATTAGCCATACCGGCCAATTGGTCGATATTGATTGGTTCTCGGTAATGATTATCAAGAAAGTCTAGGACACGTTGGAATCTTTTTATATTTCTTATGAGCGCTTCAAGCTCTTTTTCACTATAAACTCTATCCAGATAGCCTCTGAGTAATAATACCATTAATTCATAAGCTGAAGCTTTGATCGCCAGTTCATATCCGATATCGTGAGATGAATATTCGGTGATCATTTTTTTTACACAATGGAGGATGTCCCTGTCGTTTCTTACTAGATTCTTAAAGGATATTTGGTTTTGAATTAATGGGGTTATATATTTGGTCTGGCAAGAATCGACTTGGTTACTTAAGAGAAAAGAAAAGTCAATACGGATCATATAACAAACCAAAACGGGACTATGGTTCTCACCGTAGTGCAATTCATTACCGTTTATCACTACTAAGTCTCCGGCAGTGACTTGAAATAATCGGGCGTTACAACTAATTAACGCTTTTCCGGCTGTGAAATAAATGAATTGAAGATGTTCATGCCAATGTTGGTTAAATATAGGACCGGGTCCTTGGTATTTTCGCTCAAAAATATCGACCAAAAAGGTTTGATCAGGCATCTTCTTATAATGATATAAGATAGTATTCGGCATTTTGATACCTCATAGCAAGATTGTGCTATCATTGAGCAATATAATTCATGACAATAAAGGGGTTTCTTATTATAATAGACCTAATCAGCTAGGCTGTATATGGCAAAATTATTTTAATTAATATCATAAGATAAAAGTGAAGGTATAATGCAAAAAAACAAGTTAGCTGAGAGTCAAAACAAATGGATTACGTTGTTTGTTGTAGTAACCATGTCCTTTATGTCCTGTCTCGATTCCAGCATTGTGAATGTGGCATTGCCCGTCATGACCAAAGAATTGGCCGTACCAATATCCTCCATTGAATGGGTGGTTGTTGGCTATTTGATTATCATTTGTGCTTCCCTTTTAATATTTGGTAGACTGGGAGATATGATCGGTAAATCAAAAGTATTCAAATTTGGAACGGCCTTGTTTACCACCGGTTCGCTCTTATGCGGACTGAGCCGGTCATTTGTTATGCTTATTGGATGTAGAATTATTCAAGGTATAGGGGCTTCAGCTTATATGGCGAATAATCAAGGCATTATTACGCAAATATTTCCTAATACAGAGCGCGGGAAAGCTTTGGGGATTTTGGCTTCCGTTGTCGCATTAGGGACTATGCTTGGGCCGCCAATGGGCGGGTTGATTTTATCTGCTTTGAATTGGAATTTTATTTTTCTAATTAACGTGCCGATTGGAATGATTGCTTTCGCTTTAGAACTTAAAATATTGCCGAAAAATGAAAAAACCGATGAAAGAATGGATATAACGGGAGCGGTTTTGTTTTTTACGGCAACGGTATTTCTGTTTGGAGCTTTGATAATCGGGCAAAAAGTAGGATACAGCAATTCGTTTATTATTACAGCGATTGTCCTGGCTGTAGTATTGATCATCTGGTTTATCCGGCAGGAAGTAAAGCAAATACAACCCCTACTGGAACTGAAAATATTTAAAAACCAAATCTTTTCATTAAGTTTGATTTGCGCTCTCATTTCTTTTATTTGTCTTAACGCTTCTATTATTTTATTACCGTTTTATCTTCAGGATACCATGAAAATATCGCCCGTAAACGCAGGATTGTTTATGATGATCTCCCCGTTGATCGTGACGGTTTTTTCGCCGCTATCGGGGGCTTTTTCAGACAGAATAGGTTCCGGATTATTGACTGTAATAGGATTACTAGCTATGAGCGGCGGCTTTTACTTGATGTCGTTTTTAAATGAGTATTCATTATTAGGTCGTGCTGCAGTTTTTGTAGCTGTAATGGCAGTTGGACAAGGTTTGTTTCAGCCGGCTAATAATTCTTTGATTATGTCGGCCGTGCCCCAAAATAAGCTTGGAATCGCCGGTAGTGTCAATTCGTTGGTTAGAAATTTGGGACAAGTCGTGGGAGTCACTCTTTCCACCACACTTTTATATAGCTTTATGAGTCAGAAATTACAAAGGCATGTTTTTGACTATGTTATTGGCAAAGATGATATATTTATCTACGGAATGAGACATGTATATATCATATTAGTTGAAATTTGCTGTATCGGTGGGTTATTTACCCTTTTCAGGTTGTACCAGAATAAATATTTGAAGTCTTTAAGAAACAATGATTAATATGTCGAAAATAAACAGAGGTGTAAAACAATGAAGTCATCGGAAGTCCAAACGCAAAGTTTTTATAGCGGGTTGCTGAATAAGGAAATGAAAATCAATGTATATGTGCCGGAGGCTATTATAGCGGGCCAGTCGTTGCCAGTGTTGTATTTTCTTCATGGCAGGAACGGCAGTTCTGACTTTATATTTGAAACGGGTATGCATCAAGTGGCAGACATGCTGATTCAAGCAGGGAAAATTAGCCCTTTGCTGATAGTTTTTCCCCAGATGGACAACAGTCAAGGACTTAATTCTGCACTGGAATACCAAGAATTTCCGGATCCTGTAGATAATCGGAGGATGATTCATCTCGGAATGTATGAGGATTATTTTTTTAAAGAGGTAATTGGATTTATTGAATCCAGATATAATGCAGCACCCGAACGGAGTAGGCGTTATATTGGCGGTGTATCTGCCGGAGGATATGGAGCATTACATATTGCTTTCCATCATCAGGAATTTTTTTCCAAAATAGGAGGACATATGCCGGCGCTGGAATTGGAACTAGACGAGGAAGATAAACCTTATTATCATAGTATGCAATTCTGGTTTGATAATAATCCCATCAATATTGCAAAAAATAATGAACTTGCCGGTTTGGAAGTTTATCTCGATTGCGGTGATCGTGATCAAGGTGAGTTTTATAAAGGGTGTGCATTACTCCATGAGGTTCTTGCAGCAAAAGGAGTTAAAACACAAAACCATGTTTTTAAAGGAGAACACGATTTGGCATATATTCGATCAAATATCGAAAAATATCTTCTTTTTTACGGTTCATAATATTTGATTGTCTCAATTACGGGATTCAAACCCATCAACGCAAGGCGGTCAACCGCGCCTAATACTTTTGATGGGTTGCGGAATAAAACGAAACTTCGGGCCAATTTGGCCCGAAGTTGGGGGAGGTTGTTAACCTTGGAAATGGGCTGTAAAAAAATGGAATTTAATACGCATTTATCTATCAAAAAGGAGCAGAAAATGGCTTTTGATATAAATATTTGGATGAAAGAATACTTGAATGAGCTAAAATCTCTGTTCGGTTCTCGCCTAATGTTTGTCGGGCTTCAGGGAAGTTATGGTCGTAGCGAAGCAACGGACAGCAGCGATATTGATGTGGTCGTCATACTCAACCATGCGACTCCGGAAGATTTGAAAGCATACAGCGCCATGCTGGACACACTTCCGAACCGGGAAAAAGCGTGTGGATTTATCTCCGGTCAGCAGGAGTTAATGAATTGGGAACGCTCCGATTTGTTCCAGTTCTATCATGACACTACTCCGGTTTTCGGTAGCATTGATTTTCTTCTGCAAATAATCGGTAAGGAGGATATTTACCGTGCCATTCGGATCGGGGCTTGCAACATCTATCACATGTGTGGCCACAATATGGTGCATGAGAAAGACGCCGAGATATTAGAGGTCCTTTATAAATCCGCCGCCTTCATCATTCAGGCGGTTTATTACGATCAAACGGGAACCTACATAAAGCAAAAGGTTGAGCTTATCCCCATGCTACAACCACAGGAACGGGAGATTTTACAGGTTGGCATTACGTTCAAGAAACAGCCGAATACGGCACAGACTGAGTTTGGACGTCTCTCTGAACTACTGTTCAATTGGGCAGCGGGATTGATTATCAAGTACAAAACCGAAATGTTTGGTGCAATTCCCCACCAACAGCTCAATACTGAATGTAAACAGCATAACCAGCAAGTATGCTCCCAAGAATTGAGGCCATGAGCCACGTAATTGATAGCCAAAAAGGCTGCCTTTGTCGTGTAAACAAGGATGAGTAAAGCAATAGAATAAAGTGCGTATAAGATTGATGTAATGAAGGTTTACTTCTGGCAAGAAAAAAGCTACTTCATCAGGAGAATGACCCTGTAACAAACGAAGGTTAGTCGACTACCAACCTCCGTTTAGCAGCAAGTTAATCCGGTAATATTTTTACTTTTTTTGAAGCTTTCGTATCATAAAAAACATATTATAATGAAGCAAGCTTCCAACCAGATAACAGATTATCAATGTGACAATATTTATTTTTCCGGTTGCAATAAGGGTGTACAGTATATAGCCGCCAAATGGCGCTAATAGTACAAAACTTGTGATAGCTCCAGGTGAATACTTAGAACTCAGAGTGTAGGAAATATGCATCCAAGCATTTTGGATAAAAAAGAATATCATGACGACAGCAAGATAGATGAAATGATTTGCTATTGTGGCAGCGATAAAGGTAAGAATCCAGCAATTGATGATCGAAAAAATGGCTGAAGGCGTTCTCCCGGACGGAAAAAAATCCTGATCGCTTTGAAAACAAGTCCGGTTAAACCAAGGAAGAAAATTTCCAGGGAAGAACGATTCTTCAAAATTATGTAACATAAGCATTGGGATGAATGCCCATAGCATCCAAAAGTGATTTCGCATAAAGGTGTCCCGATGAATGATGATCCAGCTGATTGAAGCCATTGCCAGGACAAACCCAAATAAAGACCAGTATTTTTCAAAAATTTTTTTTAGAGTTTCGCTCTTAACCATATTTGCCCTTCTTTCATAAATAAATTTAGAACTTTCTTACCAAATGGATGTTTGCTTTTCAGTACAAAACACCGATACTCTTATCAGGCTTACCTTCTCCGGTATTCCCAAACAAAATGACATTCGTTACACCCATCTGCAATACGCCTTTTTAAGCCATTGCGATGAAACACAATCTCTTCAGGCAAGTAAGAATTAAAAACCCCATTATCAACTTGGCAAATCAATTGAGTTGCTTCCGGGATCCCTAGTGAGGTTGTCAATTGATGATAAAGGCACTTGGTTATGATAATTTCGAATTTATCCGGACTCCTGGTAATAATCTCCAGAGTATTCCATTTTGTTGATCCTGTTTTATTAATCTGCAATTCCTGTTCGATGAAATTTTCAAAGTTTCTGGGCTTATTCACCGGATCAAAAAGGATATTCTGTTTGGCTACTCCGCCGGTAAGTAATGCGATGCACATGATTTCAAATGCTTTTTCCTCACCCAACTGCTTTTTTAAATTGATATAGACCCATAACGGAAGAGTGATAAATTTAACGAGGTCGGCTGGAAATTTTTTATCAATGGTGCTTTGAAAATTCCCCAATGATAATTTGCATTTTAATAAGAATATTTTTGGGAATGGTATCTCGTCCTTTAGAAGATATAATAAAGTGGGTGTAGTGATTTTTTTAAAATCGAATTCTTTTTTCAATTGGATTACCTCCGACCATATTGTTAATGCCTTATAATCTAGGGAATTACCAGGAATTTTAAATTCATTAACCGAGTGACTTTATTTTAAATGCTGACTTTACAACCCGATCCTTGAGCCGATCATTCAAACATGACAGAAGGCGGTTCATGAGGGGGACAGCCGCCCGGTAGCGAACTTTGGGTTTGGATGTTTCCAGCGCTTTTTGAATGATTGCGGATACCGCCTCCGGACCGGGTTCCTTCAGGCGCGATTTGTCGTTGAACAAGTGATAATTCTTATATAAATCGCCATAGGGCGTCTCGGGATTGGCAATAATCTTTTCGGAGTTGGCTTGGACTGTTTTCATAAAGTTGGTGCGAATATTTCCCGGTTCAACAATAACCACTGAAATTCCAAAAGCGGCTAATTCCAAACGCAGCGCATCACTTAATGCCTCTAATGCGAATTTGGAAGCACAATACGGACCGCTAATCGGAATGACCATTTTGCCTGCCACTGAACTGATATTGATAATTTGGCCTGATCCTGCTTTTCGCATAAAGGGTACAACTGCGCGGACCATTCTAATAACGCCAAAAACATTCACATCGAACATTTGGTGGATCTGGGTTTCCGGAACTTCTTCTACTGTACTTCGAACGGCGTATCCGGCATTGTTAATGAGAACATCAATCCTGCCGAAGCGTTCGATGACTTCATGGACTGCGGTTGCTATTGACTGATTATCGGTGACATCTAAAGAAAGTTTTAAAGCCGCCGGAAGATTTGTAACAGTTGCCAAGTTTCTTGCCGTAGCAACTACCGTATACTCATTTTGACTTAACCGCGCGGCTAAATCTTTACCAATGCCGCTGGAACACCCAGTAATCAATACTACTTTTGGTGACATCTTGAAACGCTCCTTAATA
>DNPQ01000428.1:484-1602 GCA_003501335.1 Bacillota bacterium | reverse complement strand
CTCCTTAATATTTTTTAGCTACTAAAATATAATATCTATTTAAAGCCCCATCAATCATGGGGCCAATTGTCGATTAATTTATCGAGAAAGGTATTGATAACTTGAAGATGATCCGGATTTAGCTCATCGAAATATTGGGCCATGTTTCGATATATTGCTTCGTGGTATTTGTTATGCCCGGTGTTGGCGACTTTTCCCTGGTCTGTTAACCGGTAATAGACTTCCTTTTTATTGTCTTTCATCCGGTATTGTTCAATTAGCCCTTTCTTGCTCAGCTTATCGGTTACCTGCGTGATAGCTCCGTTGGTAATCCCCATGATGCTTGCCAGTTCACTGGCATTTACATCTTCATGATTGCTGATGGCCTCGATCATGTGGATTTCTGAATGGTAGAGCAGATGCTCGGTTCCATAATCGCTGGACCCTTTATTATTTTGATTGATTTTATTGATAAGCCGAATTATTTTTTCCAGGATTACCATGTTTTTCATTCATATCACCCAAAAGTATTTTATAGTAACTAAAGAATATTGTCAATATGTTTTAGTTGCTATAAAATATGTTTATGCAAAGGCTGAAAGTCCCTTATCATGAAAAAAATTCCAATCTGTAGCCATAGCTACGTTAAACACTAACGGAAGGGTTAAAAAAATGAAGAATTAATAGATATTGCTGCCGTATCGACTAAAATTGATTCTTTTTGTAACAAAAGTTGCCATTTAGATTGGCTTTATGCTTTGCTTGGGTATAAGCGTTTCTAATGTTCGCCGAAACCGAAAAAGAAGAAAAATTTATTGCTGGTACTTGACAAATTATTATGTTTATAAGATAATAACTATAGACTTATAGTTAAGAGGTATATTAATGAAAGACCATTTAAAAAACATGGCCGAAGTCCTCAAATCCCTTGGTGATGAGAAAAGAATACAAATAATAAAAATACTTGCTTCGAATGCTGATGAAGTCTTTTGCGTTTCTGATGTGGCCCAACAACTTGGCATTTCTCAACCTGCCGCGTCTCAACACATAAAGGTTTTAAAGAATATTGGAATTCTTGAGGAGAATCGAAGGGGTTTTAGAGTCTTCTATACAATTAATTTGGATGTATTGACTGAATA
>DNPQ01000428.1:0-130 GCA_003501335.1 Bacillota bacterium | reverse complement strand
CAATAAGCAGAAAATATTGTCTTAACTATAAGTGTATGCTTATAATCTTATTTATGAACGGAGGGTGCTGCATGAACTAATAAATAATTTCTACAATCTATGGAACTCTCTGACAGATCAGTTGCCTTAC
>DNPQ01000135.1:1454-6885 GCA_003501335.1 Bacillota bacterium | reverse complement strand
TTAAATCATCAAGGCAGCTTATGGTAGTTTCAATATTAAAATAATGGGCTAAGTAAGTTGCCGCAACTTGACAGAGAGGAAAAACAAATTATGAAGTCCGCTTATTTAAAAACAAGTCTGATTCTTTTATTATTCGTCACCACCATTTGCGCCACCCTATATGCTGAAAGTGTGGGAACCGTCAATCCCAAAACATCTTCCGATATCTCCGTCCCCGCATTATGTTATCATCGAATCATTTCCAAAACATACAGTCCCTATGATTTAACTCCGGCGATGCTCGAAGAGCACTTCAAATTATTTAAACAGGAAGGGTTTCATCCCATCACCGCCGCTCAATTTGTAGTTTTTCAAAAACACCCTGAATTATTTCCAAAGAAGCCGATTATTCTTTCTTTCGACGATGGTAATAAAAGCCATTATAAAAATGTATTCCCTTTACTCGAAAAATATGGTTTTAAAGCTACCTTCTTTGTTTACCCCAATGCAGTATCGAAAAAGCCCAATAGTCCTTACCTAATCACCTGGAATGAACTTACCGAGATGATTCAAAATGGCATGGATATCGAATCTCATACTTTGTCCCACCCATTTCTCACCGAAACCAGAACCACACTCGATAATCCCAGGTATTTAGCGTGGCTGGATCATGAATTCAAAGAGTCCAAGGATATCCTGGAGCAAAAATTAAATATTAAAGTCAATGCAGTGGCCTATTCCTATGGCTGGTATAACACTGTCGTTGAAAAGAAAGCCGTTGAGGCCGGTTATCAAGATATCTATACCACCAATTGGGGGCCCAATGCTCCGAGTACCAATCCTCTGAGTATCAACAGAAAAGTAATTTCCAACGAGCTTCATTTAAATGATTTCGATCGTTATATCAATTCCAGGCCGCTAGCCATCGATATCGTAAGACCGCAGGATGGACAAATCTTTACCCAATCTCCGGTCGAAATTAAATTTAAGGTTCTTAATCCCAATCTCAAAAAGATCACCATGGTCATCCGGCGCTCCAAACAAGTCGTAACTCCCGATAGTCAGGGAATGATCTCATACACCATGCCCCTTGGGATCAGACCCGGTTTCTATATGATTATTCTTTCCGCCTATGATGCTCAAATGAATTTCTACATGAGTTCCTGGGGCTTTGATTATCGTAACCCCGATGGCAGTGAAATTGCGCAAACCGGTCCCTGAGGACCGGTTTGTTTCAATTTAGCAACAACATTTTTCGTTAATAACTCCATTTTCGGCACAGCCCAAGGATTCAAATTGCAATGTGACATGGGTAATACCGAATTTTTCTTTCAGGACTTTTTCGATTTTCACTCCTAACACTTCGGCTTCGCTCACTCGCATATCCTGAACCTTTAAATGCGCTTCAAAATGAATGTGGGTTTCATCCAGATTCCAAACATGAACATGATGAACCTGTTTGACATCAAATCCTCCGGTGATTGCAGCCACGACTTCCTCCAGGTTAAGATGGGGCGGCACTCCCTGCATCAATACATTGACCGCCTGTCGCAAAATTTCATAACTTTCTTTCAAGACATAAATGCTGATCAGGACCGTTAAAATCGGATCAATCCAATAAACCTTGAACAAAACCATGGACAAACCGCCCAAAACAACCGCAATGGATGATAAAGCATCCGAAAAAAGGTGAAAGTAGGCGGCTTTTAAATTTAAGTTGCTCCGCGCTCCCCGTTTTAATAACCAAACGCCTAAAAAATTGGCAACCAGGCCAATCAAAGCCACCCCAATCACAATTTTCCCGTTAATCGCTTGGTGAGCCAAAAACTTATGGTAGGCTTCTTTGAATAAAAACAACGAAATTGCCATTAAAACGGCGGAGTTAATAAATGCCGCCAAAATTGAAGCCCGTTTATAGCCATAGGTCTTTCTTTGATCATTGGCCCTGCCGGCAATTTTAATTGCCAACAAACTGATAATTAAAGCCAACCCGTCGCTTAAATTGTGAAGCGCATCCGAAATCAGCGAGAGGCTCCGGGCAAAAACACCCCCCAATATTTCAGCAACGGCGATAATGAAATTTAAAATAACCGTAATTACCAGATTTTTATCCTGAATATCCACTGGATGGTGATGATGGCTTTCATGGTGATCGTGTTCCAAGTTCAATCCCCCATTTAATCTAAGATATTATATTGATTACAATTATACCTGGAACAATTATAGTTTGGCAAATTAAAAGCTATAAAAGTAAAAACAACATTCTTGAATCTATCGTATTATTGTAATATAATAATTATATTTCTAAAGGAGACCTCATGGAACAGTCAGATGATTTTGAAATACTAACTTCCAAAGCAGAAATTCTAAAAGCGATAGCGCATCCGGTTCGGCTCTGTATCGTCCGCCGTCTCATCGAACAAGGCCCCTGCAATGTCAATAAAATGCAGGACTGCTTAAAAATTCCCCAATCCACTATCTCTCAACATCTTAGCAAATTACGGGATACCGGTATTATTAAAGGCGACCGTCAAGGGGTAGAAGTCTTTTATCACGTTGTGAATGAAGATGTCCAAAAAGTAGTCAACGCTTTATTTCATTAGCAACCATTCGCGCCTGGTTGACCAGGTAAATTCGATGGCTATGAAACTGGACCCAGGTTAAAAATATTTTATATCATAATTTGTGTTTTTTTTTGCTATTTAAATTGCAATATCAAAATATAATAATATTATAATCGAACAAATTTTTTATAATTATAAAAGGAGTGGTCATGATGTCGAAAAAAGTGGTTATTGTTGGTGGAGTTGCCGGAGGAGCCAGTACTGCCGCCCGTTTACGCCGATTGGATGAACAAATGGAAATTATTTTATTGGAAAAAGGCGACGCCATATCCTACGCCAATTGTGGATTGCCCTATTACATCGGAGGCGTCATTACGGACCGTGATGAGCTTTTCGTGCAAACTCCGGAGGGCATGAAGAAGCGTTTTAACATTGATGTCCGGGTCCGGCATGAAGTTTTGAAAATTGATACCTCCAAACAGGAATTGCTGATCAAGGACTTGCAACAGAATCGTACTTATTCCGAGTCTTATGATCAACTGGTTCTCTCCCCCGGCTCCAAGCCGATTGTTCCGAAAGTCCCGGGGACTGATTTAGCCAAAGTTTTTACCCTTCGCAATATACCCGATACAGACCGTATCAAACAATATCTGACGAATAACAAAATTGCTTCCGCTGTCGTGGTAGGCGGCGGATTTATCGGACTGGAAATGGCCGAAAATCTTACCGAGTCAAAGATCAAAGTTTCGCTCATTGAAATGGTCCCGCAAGTATTGAACAATCTTGATTATGAAATGGCGGCCATGGTCCACCAGGAATTACGGGGTAAAGGGGTTAACTTAATTTTAGGAAATGGGCTGGCGGCTATTGATGAAAGGGATAAAGCCCTTGAAGTCACCCTCAGCAGCGGCCAAAAAATTATCGCCGACATGGTGATCATGGCTGTGGGTGTCCGGCCGGAGACCAGACTAGCAGCGGAAGCGGGACTAAAAATTGGAGTCACCGGCGCCATACAAGTTAATCAAAAGATGCAAACCTCCGATCCAAATATTTATGCCGTGGGCGATGCCGTGGAAATTCAAGAAATCGTTTCCGGAAAGCCGGGCTGGCTTCCGCTGGCCGGGCCTGCCAACCGTCAAGGACGTTTGCTGGCAGATATTTTAGCCGGACGGAATGAAAAGTATCAAGGCGCTCAAGGCACTGCCATTGTTAAAGTTTTTAATCTGGCGGCTGGGTCCACCGGATTGAATGAAAAGGCCTTAAAAAAATGGGGGATTGATTACTTGAGTTCCATCACCCATCCTAATTCTCATGCCGCCTATTATCCCGGGGCCTCCCCGCTGACCATTAAATTGCTCTTTACACCGGAGCGCGGCCAGCTTCTTGGCGCCCAAGTCATTGGTTACGAAGGGGTTGATAAACGGCTCGATGTTTTGGCGACAGCCATCCGGTTCCAAAAAACGGTCTTTGATCTGATGGATTTGGAGCTTGCCTATGCCCCGCCGTTTTCATCGGCCAAAGACCCCGTAAATATTGCAGGTTATGCTGCGGCAAACATTATCAATCAGGACGTAAACGCTATTGCCTGGGACCAACTATTCACAGAAAATCAAAATCAGCGTTTTTATTTGGATGTTCGGGAAGCGGTTGAAGTCGAACTGGGCACCATTCCCGGAGCGGTCAATATTCCCCTTGATGAACTCAGGGGGCGCCTTACAGAAATCCCCAGAGATAAGGAAATTATCATCAATTGCCAGGTTGGCTTAAGGGCCTATATCGCAGCCCGCATCCTTATGCAAAACGGCTTTACCCAAATAAAAAACCTTAGCGGCGGTTATAAAACCTATCATATCGCGAGCCAGGAACAAAATTTTTTAAACGGGGCCAGCAAGCCGAAGATCGCCAGTTCCCCATTAACAACCGGAACCAAGGAGGAAGATTCAACGATGAATGTAGTTAAAGTAAATGCCTGCGGGCTACAGTGCCCAGGCCCGATCCTGCAATTATACAACCGGATGCAACAGTTAAGCGATGGCGAAATATTAGAAATCACCGCTTCCGATCCCGGATTTGCCAATGATGTGGAGGCCTGGTGTTCCCGGACCGGCAATACTTTAATTCAACTGGACCGGGGACCCGGAAAAATCACAGCCCGGATCCGCAAAGGGGCATCAGTCAAAGCCCCGGCTGCAACTGGAATTTTGCCCCAAGACAAAACGATTGTTGTTTTCAGCGGTGAACTTGATAAAGCGATAGCCAGTTTTATCATTGCCACCGGAGCCGCCTCCATGGGCCGGCAAGTAACCATGTTTTTCACTTTCTGGGGATTGAATATTTTGCGGAAACCCAAACGGGTGAAGGTCCAAAAGGACTTACTGGGTAAAATGTTCGGCATGATGATGCCCCGGGGATCGTCCAAGTTGGGATTATCCAGAATGAATATGGCCGGTATCGGTCCGAAGATGATCCGGATGGTGATGAAAAAGAAAAACATCGCCGCGCTGGAAAGCCTGATCGGTGAAGCCCGGATGATGGGTATTCGCATGGTGGCCTGCCAGATGTCCATGGATGTAATGGGCATCCGCAAAGAAGAATTGATAGAGGGCGTGGAGATTGGCGGCGTTGCTACTTACCTGGCGGCTGCCGAGCAAGGAAATGTCAACCTGTTTATTTAATCCTCCCAGGGAGCGATTCAGTCAATCTTAATCTTGCACTAATTAAAGCCGTTAAAGGTTATCGGAAAGCTTTGGAATATGTTCCCAAAGGGCTTCTGATAGCCTTTTTTCTTTCTTCTGAGGGTGGAATGAACTCAACCGTTTGAAACATATTATTAAATAAAACTTAACTATCCTGTAAAAACTCCGATAAGTTATTTAAGAACATCTTAA
>DNPQ01000135.1:0-1192 GCA_003501335.1 Bacillota bacterium | reverse complement strand
TTAAGAACATCTTAAGTTATTAAAAACAACTTTGATATTGATTCCAAAGGAGCCATCCATCATGAAACTTCCATTCCAGAAACCTCAAGCACAAACCGCAGGCACTCAATTACCCACAAAGATATCCGTTCCATTCAGAAACATGAGTATCAATAAAAAGCTTCCGCTTTTTGTTTTGCTCAGTATTGTGATCACTGTTTTTCTCACTGTAGGGACAAGTCTTTTATTCTTCCTGCATTATAATGATGCGGTCGCCAGAAAAAATGTTCTCAACGGGATGAACGGTCTACAATTGTCTCTCGACGATTATAAGAATAAAGCCCTCAATTATGCATCGATTTTTGCAACCCATCCCAATGTAGTAAGCGCGATTGGGGAACACAATACCGCTTCCGTCTTAGAGTTTTTATCCCCTTTGGTCCGAAAGGCCCGCATTGATTTTGTAACGGTCACCGACGCCAAAGGAATTGTAATTGCCAGAACTCACGATCCTGCCAACTACGGAGACAGTGTAACTAACCAACTTAATGTAAGAATGGCCCTTCAAGGAGAGGCTTTTGCGACGATTGAAAAAGGAACTGCCGTAAAAATCTCCGCCCGGGCCGGGGTTCCCGTCAAAAATGGGGCCGGCAACGTCATCGGAGTTATTTCCGCCGGGTATCAATTGAATAAGCCGGAAATTGTCGATGCCATTAAAAAAACTTATCAAACCGACGCCACCATTTTCTTTGGTGATGTCCGGCTTTCCACCACAATTACAAAAGATGGCCGGAGGGTTGTAGGGACCCGGCTCGATCCCAAAATCGCCCGAAAAGTATTAACCGAAAAACGCCAATATATCGGTAAAACATTTATTCTCGGTCATTCTTTTATCACAGCCTATATGCCTTTGGCAGGCCCGGACGGCAAGCCCATCGGAGTATTGTTTGCCGGTGAGTCGATGAAAGAAGCCTTGCGGACCAGCAATATCGTATTACTCAGCGTCTTCATGATTACACTGCTGTTGATTATACTCGCCTATTTTATCGTTACATTCTTCCTGCGCATCCATATCATCAGGCCCCTCAAAACAGCTGTTGCTGTTTTAAAAGAAGTCGCCGACGGTAATCTGAATATCGAAATCCCGGAGCAGGAATTATCCGGAGATGAAATCGGACAGCTCTTGTCGTCATTGAAAATCATGGTGGGAAAT
>DNPQ01000249.1 GCA_003501335.1 Bacillota bacterium | reverse complement strand
TGGTAAATAGCCCTTTCTTCCAAAAAATTCAATTTCGGTCCGAATTTTAGAATTAAGGGCCCGAATCTCGGTATCCTTCCCTTGGTATCGCGGCCGGGGAAATCAATTCCAATAGGCACTACCGAAGCTTGTGAGCCGAGAGTAATATAACCGATTCCTTTTTTGCCTTTTAATAAGGTTTGCGGATTGCGGTTGCGCGTTCCTTCCGGAAATATGCCGATACTCCGGCCTTCGCCGAGCCGTTTAATACATTCTTGATAAACTGTAAACGGTCGTTGTTGCGCGCTTCGGCGCGCGTTGGAACGATAATGATTCAAAAAAATAAGACTGGATTTTTTATTAAAAACATAAATGGGGTCGATTTGTTTAAAAATCCAAGCAACCAGGGGTACATGGCCATACATCCAATCAATGATAAAACTGATTTTCCTACCCTTCCGTAACGCGATTAAATAGGCAGGCACTAAAAGCGTCTCATAGGAACAATTGTGATTGAATGCGAATATTAAAGGATCACCGGCAATCAGCTCCGGTTCCCAACCTTCCGTTTGAATGAGTTGACCCCAGCATAGGAGCAAGGATTTTATGAAACAACATTGCCCCCAGGTTAAAGAGGGCATAGGTGTTGAAATTATCTTCAATTGATTCCCTATTTTTTCCTGGAACATTTTGGACCTCTCTTGAAGTTATAATTTATACCATGAACTTGGTGATAAGAAGTTCTTTAATTCCGTTATTGTTGGCCCATATACGGGTAAATATGGATAAACATAATAGCAATGTGGGCAATACCAGCGGCTATCCGCTTGTAATAAGATGTTTTGCTGGCAAAGGGGACAAATCATTGTTGCACCTCCATGAAGAATTCTTAATCAAATTAAAAATTTTTGGCGATAAATCCAATTTTAAAAAATGCCCCACAAACAGATGGCAGATAATCCAAGCCCAATGAGAGTTCCGGCGATTACATCGGTTGGATAATGGACCCCGATGTATATTCTTGAAAATCCAATACAAGTTGCCAGTCCAAAACAAAGTGCACTGCTCATTGCAAAGGTAGCGCTGAAAACCATTGCGGTTGCAAATGAACTGGCCGTATGCCCTGAGGGGAAAGAATAGTCTTTTTCGGGTTTAAAAGGTATGATACCGGTTAAAGCATTATAAGGGCGGACTCTGGCGACGATTGTTTTGATGATTTGGACCGCCATGGTGGTTAAGATTTGGATCACAGCCAGGCGGATACCAAACTGGCGGGTAAGCGGACATAGTAACAAGGCCAGCGCCAATACGGACTGAAAATACAGCCCCCCTAAATCGGTAATCCCTAAAATCATTTTGTTAAGTTGAGCCGACTGAGATTGATTGACAGTTAGAAAAACAGTGCGATCAAATTTATTGATATTTTGTAATAGAGTGTTGATCATAATCCCCAGCCCTTTACATTTATTCTATTTCAAGAATAGCGCAACAAGTTTATTGCATAATCAATGGAGCTTTAAATCTATATTAAATAGAGCTTAAATCCTCAAAATAAAAAAGGACCGTCCCGGTTGGAGACAGTCCCAGTAATATGGGTTGTAAATTATTATCTAGCTTTAATGCTGATAAAGTCTTTGGCGACGATCTTTTGTCCTTCGGGGCTTAAAATCCAATGGATAAATTCTTTGGCTACGCCGGTTGGAGCTGTTTTGGTGAGAAAGAGAAAAGGACGTTGGATAAGGTATTTTTTAGAAAGGATATTAGCTTGGTTACAAGCGACGCCGTTCACAGTAACTGCTTTAACAGCTTTGGGATCCAGCGAACCAAGGGAAATGTAACCAACGGCTTCTTTGGTTACCGCAACCGTTTGTTGAACGGCCCCGGTTGAAGATTGAACTAAACAATTGCTGGTATTTTTTAATTTGCCCAACACCAGTTCTTCGAAAGCGCCCCGGGTTCCCGAACCGGCTTCTCTGTTAACGACTACAATTTTAGTATTTAAACTTTTTGGATCGACTTGTTTCCATTCCGTTACAGAACCAGCGTAAATCTTTTGCAATTGTCCTAAAGATAAATTGGTAAGCTTATTGGCTTTATTGACAATAATGGTCACTCCATCTTTAGCGATTTCTGTTGCAGTCAGATTTTTTTCATCGGGATTTAATTCCCGGGAGCACATACCGATATCAGCAGTGCCATCGATTGCGGCTTTAATACCCGCTCCGGAACCTCCACCTTGAACAGCAATTTTGATTGCCGGATATTTGGTCATATACGCTTTGGCTAATTCTTCAGCGAGGGGTTGAACGGATGTAGAACCTGCCAGGGTAATGGAACCGCTGGGTGCGGCCAAACAAACGGCAGAAAATACCAATGTGCAAATAAGAACCAATAAGGTTGATTTTTTCATTCCAGGATTCCTCCTTTAATTTGTTACTTTTAAACTAACTTTTCAATATTAAGGATTGGGTCAAAACATATTAACTCTAGATTAAGAATCGTAATGGAATCATGTTCATATTGTGCAAAGGCGGGCGAGCGTCTGATTTAGCCATGGTTGATTTTACTTTTGACAGTTCTTTGGATACTCTCATTATTTTTCCTTTTTGAATGGAGTTTTTTAAAAGAAATATCGACTATTTTTTCAGAAAATTTTAATTTATCAATCCCCTCAAATTAATACTTTCTTGGATCTGTGAGCTAAAATCTAGTAATTTTTCTTAAAA
>DNPQ01000350.1 GCA_003501335.1 Bacillota bacterium | reverse complement strand
TGAAGAAGGACGGTTATCAGGTTGCTACCATCATTGGAGGCCGTGCGGATCTGGAGAAAGATGGCTATCAGGTTACCATCATGATTGAGGACGAAGGCAGCAAACCCAATCTTAATACTTTAAGCGATAAGGGATTAGGTCTTTTGTCCCAATTGATTGAATCGAAAAATATACAGCCAACCGTAACTCCGGCCGCGGATAACAGTGGAACACCGACAGAAACTCCGACCGTAGGCAATCCTTCGCCATCGGATACTCAACAAATTTCGTTGGATCCATTGCTTGATTGGCGGGACCGCAACACTGAGCCCCGGCCTGAAGGGGCCAAACTCGATTATTACCAGGGCTTAAATCCCCCCTATAAACCGAGGGACGGTTTTTTGGCCTCGCTGGAAGAAATGAAGCAGATGAAAAACGGGGCGCAAATCTATGACCTTTTAGCGCCGGAAGTCACGGTTTTCGGCAAAATAAACCCCAATACCATTTCCGGAGAAGCCTTCAGCAATTTTTTAAATTCCACCGGCGAGTACCAACAAGGTTGGCTGGATACTGTGGCTGATCAATTCGAAACTTACCGGAGAGACCACACACGTTTTGATACAATTGAGATGCTGAAGAATGTGCAGGGCATCATAACCATTGAACAGTTTAAGCCGTTTCTACAAATCAGCGGAGCTTGCAATGTAAATATGGCCAGCGATATTGGTCTGACGGTTCTTCTCAAAGAAGCTAACTATAGCGACTCGGCGATTCAAGGTGTTTTGAACCTCCGCAAGGCGGGTCCAATCAAACAGGTTGCAGAAGTCAATGGATTGCTGGGTTATTCAGGCGTCAAAGGGCAGGTACACCCTGATGATTATTTGACAACCGTCTCTACCATTATTCATTACCGGATTTGGGTACGCTCCGGGAAAGGAACGGGATGTTACTATTTGGATACGGTATGGCAAAGAGAGGCGGGGGGGCTCAAGAAAGACTGGCAGATTACGCAGATATCGTTCCGGGAATTATGGAACCAGGCAGCTCCTGAAATTCCAAAATTGGAGGAACCGAAGGAGAATGAAGAAGATTAAGAACAAATTCAAAATTCTTCAACTGAATCCAATCGTTAGAGATACCGTTGTGGTCGAACTCAATTCAGATTCATTGACCGCGGTTGAAGTTGCAAATCGCAATAACGGCGGTGAATTAGTGCGCTTTGTAGTCCGCTCTTTTCCGGTTCAGGGATTTGAACCCGCTTGGCTAAAAACCCTTTGGCATCAGGAACATTTCTCACAGCACCGGGTGATTTATTGTTTACCTCCTGCGATGGTTGAATATAAATCGTTGGTCATGCCGCATCTTCCTTTGGCGGAGCTTGAAGAGGCGGTTAAACTGGAGATCGCCGGCGGCAACAACGGGCATCCGGAAAGACTTGTTAAGATTATTGACTGGCAAAATCAAGGCGAGATGCTCTTGGTGAATGTAGCTTTGATTAATATGGAATTGCTGAAGCAGGATTTACAGCGCATGAAGGAAGCCGGACTGGATGTTATCTGGTCGGGGTTCCGCTTTCAGGGTTTGCGAAATTTCATCAATTTTAACAGCGGCTTTTTTGAAGAACCTAAAGTTGGAGCAATTTATTTGGATTTGGGTGCTCAACAAACCGAGCTTGGAATTATTCGGGATGAGGCCTTAATTTTCCGGCGTCAACTTGCCTGGGGCTGTTCCGATTTGCTCAGTGATCAAGATCCCGGCGCAATAGCCGATTTCGAGGCGGAACTTCGCCTAACACTTGCGGCTTATCAGGCTGATACCAAAAGTCATATTCCTTTTAAATTAATGATTTTTAACGCTCCTCAAGCTATGATTGAAATCAGCCGTTTGCTTGCTCAAAAATTGGGCTTGCGGTTGTTCATTCCGGAAAAGATCCAATTAACCGGGGTGATTCCAGGTTGCCATACTGCCAGACTGGCTCCACTCATAGGTCTATCCTTGGATGACGCCGGGATTGTGCCCCGGGAAGCTATCCGGATCTTTACTCCCGAGCAAGATGCGGCTAAAATGCGCCGTGAGAACTTATTGATTGCCTGCGGTATCGGTCTCATCCTTGCTTTTTTCATTGGCGGCATCTCTTTGGCTTTACAGGCCGGCTCTATCCGGAATGATCAGACGGGGGCCTGGTTGTCGCACAAGTCTTCATTATTAACGGGACTGCGTCGCTTGGAACGGCAAACGAATGGAAATAAAAAGAAAATTAAACAACTTGACAGTTGGTTAGTGGGTCAAAATCAAGAATTGGAGTTTCTTTTATTATTGAAGGAGAATCTCCCCGATGGCACTCAAATCATTGATTTGAACATCGAGAACGGTATTGTGAAGGACCTGTCGGGAGTGACTCCCTCGACTTCATTTTTATTAAATAAATTCAAAGGCGTACCCGGTTTGGAGAATCTGAAATTGAAAGGAACCATCTCTGCCAGTTTGCAAGGAGAAGTTTTTCAACTGGAAGGCGTTATCGCCGACAAGGAGCCGCCCAAATGACCAAAAGAGAAAAACATATCGTATTGTTGGTCGGAATCGTTATCGCAGGTTGGTTCATCTTTCGTTTTTGGCCGCAGCAATCCGGGCCTTCCGAAAATAGCGACAATCATCAATTTAGCCTGACGGACGCCGATCGTTTATTGCGTTCCCGGCAGAATATTATCGCCCGGAATAAGGCAATAAATGGCGAATTAAAAACTTTGCAGCAGCGTTTTTATAATGCCGCTCAGGCGGATAACGCCAAAATCGCTTTATTAAAAACGGTGGAAGGAATTGCCGCTCAAACTAGCCTCGCGGTGGAACAAAAGAATATGGTGAGTATTCATGATGATACCATCGGGGTGGCCCTGGAGGGTAAAACCAGTCCGGAATCGTTGATCCGTTTTTTGCAACAAATCACTCAAAGCCCGATCGGGCTTCGTATCCAACGTTTACAAATTCACAGTCTGCCGGAGACGAAACAATTGAACTATCAGGTTGCGGTGATTACGTTGGTGGTGAAAAAATAATTTATGTATCTGTGGCTTAAGTGCTTTTTGCCACGGAGACACGGAGACACAGAGAAAAAATTTAATTGCCTTATTATTTTTCATTATGTGTTTAAGTTTCACCCAAAGAGGTGTTTTCAATGGCAAAGTTGATGATTTGGATTAAGAAATATATGGTACTGGCTTTCGCCGGTTCTTTGGCAGTTTTTTTGGGGGGTTTGTCTACTTGGCTCATCGC